>CAXSEK010000185.1:0-6398 GCA_964235625.1 uncultured Acetobacteraceae bacterium | reverse complement strand
CACGCCTGGCGCGCCGGCGACCTTGCCGCCGGTCGGCGGGCTGTCCAGGTGGCTGCCGAACAGCACGGGGGGGCGGGCCGGGTCGCGGCCTTCGCGGCGTGCAAACATATTGCCCATCGCGTCCGCCCGCACCGCCAGCCCCGCCGCCTCGCACCAGCTGCGGAACACGGCACGGCCGGCACGGTCCACCTCGCTCAGCGCCAACCGCCGCACACCCCCCTTGGAGGTCGCGCCGATCTCGGCCATGGCCATTAGGGCTTCCCACAGACGGTGGCCATCGATGCGCTGGTTGCTGGCGGGTGAGGACATGCGGGGTCTCCGAGGGGTGCGAAGGCCCGGCATCTTGCCCGGGTGCGGGTTTGATGCAAATTGCGCCCATGCTCCGCACCGTTGTCCTCGTATGCTCCGCGCTCCTCGTCGGCTGCCGGCTGGTGGACCAGCGCACCTTCGACCCGCAGGCGGGCATCGTGAAAACCGTGCCCGCCCCGCCAGGCCCGGCGCCGATCGTGCCGCTGGTCACGATCAACCTGTCGAAGGCAAATCCGGACTACAGGGTTGCGCTGGACCAGGCGATCGGCCAAGCCCACGCTCGCAAGCCGGACGTGGAGTTCGACGTGGTGAGCGTGGTGCCTGCGTCCGGAACCCCGGCGCAGCAGGTCGCGGCCGCCACTGGGATCACCGGCGATGCGCGGGAGATCGCACGCTCCATCAATGCGGACGGGATCGACGACGGCCGCATTCACCTCTCCGCCCGCTCGGACGCGGGCGCGTCAGTACGCCAGGTGCAGGTGTTCGTGCATTAAGTTAGCTGCCCCGCGTCTGTCGTCCGTCCTGGTGGTTCCCTACAAAGTGCCGGTCCAGGCTTCCGGGAGCACGGCATAGCCCGTGCTGGTGCGGTTGATGCGGGCGAAGCCGGGAAAGGCCATGTGCATCCCCGTGACCAGCAAATCCTCCGTAACGGCCCGCTCCAACACCGCCCGCCGGGTCGCCGTGGCTTGCGCCGGGTCGGTGTCGAAAGCCGTTCCCACGTCGGGACGAGCCGCCTGAACCGCAGGGACGTGGAACACGTCGGCCCAGATCAGCAGCTGCTCGCCGCCGCTGGTGAGCATGAAGCCGGTGTGGCCCGGCGTGTGGCCCGGCATCGCTTCCGCCACCAGCCCGGGCATAATCTCGCCGTAGGCGAACCGGTGCAGCCGGGCGGCATACGGCGCCAGCACGCGTCTTGCCATGTCGAAGGTGCTGCGGCGCGCCTCGGGGGCCTTGTTGGCGTCGCTGTCCCAGAACGCGGCTTCCGTTTCCGCCACCCAGAGTGCCGCGTTGGGGAAGGCGGGTGCGCCGCTGTCATCCAGCAGGCCGCCCACATGGTCCGAGTGCAGGTGGGTCAGCACGATGTCGGTCACGTCTTCCGGGGCCACGCCGGCCGCCCTCATGTTGCCCGGCAGGCGGCCACCAGCGTCGCCGAACAACTTGCCAATGCCGGCATCCACCAGCACGGTCCGGCCGTTCCATTGCAGCAGGAACGTGTTGACAGCGGTGTGGAAAGGCGGCCGCCGCCCGCCGGCGCGCAGCAGCGCCTCCCGCTCCTCCGGCGTGATGCCGAGCAGGATCTCGGGTGGCAGCACGATTTGTCCGTCGTTCAGGGCGGTGACGAGCGTCTCGCCGACCCGGCGGCGATACACACCCGGAAGCTGCTCGGTCGCGACGCTCATGCGCTATCCCCTTCGGTGATGCCCAGCCGGCCGGCCAGGTCCTGTATGAACTGCCACGCGACCCGGCCCGACCGCCCGCCGCGGCCGGCCGACCAGGCGATCGCTTCGGCCTGCAGCTCGGCAGCCCCGATCGGCAGCCGCAAGTCGGTAGCATACGCCTCCACCATCGCGAGGTAGGTCGGCTGGTCGGTGTTGTGGAAGCCGATCCATAGTCCGAACCGGTCGGACAGCGACACCTTCTCCTCGACCGCCTCACCCGGGTTGACCGCGCTGCCACGCTCGTTCTCGATCATTTCCCGCGGCATCAGATGGCGGCGGTTGGAGGTCGCGTAGAACAGCACGTTTGACGGACGGCCCTCGATGCCGCCATCCAGCACGGACTTCAGCGCTTTGTAATCAGCATCCTCCCGCTCGAACGAGAGGTCGTCGCAGAAGATGATGCAGCGGCGTGGTGCAGGCCGCAGCAGGTTGAGCAGGGCAGGGAGGGTCACGATGTCCTCCCGCGCGATCTCGATCAGGGCCAGGCTGCCGGGATGCTGGCGGAGCGCCTCGGCATGGGCGGCCTTCACCAGGGAGGATTTGCCGGTGCCGCGCGCACCCCACAGCATGGCGTTGTTGGCGGGCAGCCCGGCGGCAAAGCGCAAGGTGTTCGGCAGTAACCGGTCCCGCTGGGCGGCTATGCCTTGCAGCAGATCGAGCTTGACGGACGAGACATGCGGCACCGGCTGCAGCCAGGTTCCGTCCGGATGCCACACGAACGCGTCTGCCTCGGCCAGCGCTACCGGCGCATCCGGCGCCGGGGCCAGCCGGTCGAGCGCATCGGCGATACGGGTCAGCACGGGGAGCAGGGTCGCGTCCAAATCGGGCCTCAGCTTGACGGGAGAGCGCGGCAAACTATGGTCCGCCGCCATTCACCGCAACCCGGATGCCGCATGTTCATAACACCCGCCTACGCCCAGGATTTTGGCGGCGCCCTGGCGCAATACAGCCAGTTCCTGCCCATCGTGCTGATCTTCGGGGTGTTCTACTTCCTGCTCATCCGCCCGCAGCAGACGGCGCAGAAGAAGCTGAAGACACGCCTGACTGCACTGCGCCGCGGGGACAAGGTAGTGACCGGCGGCGGCCTGATAGGCATTGTTCAGCGCGTCAAGGAAGGCAGCAACGAGGTGGAGATCGAGTTGGCGCCGAACGTGCGGGTGACCGCGGTGCGCGAGACGATCAACACGGTGATTGATCCCGTGCCAGCGAACGATCCGAAGAAATAACGCTACGGCGCTGGAGTGAGGCCCCCCAGGCGGTCGCGCGTCTCGTCGTAGTGCCGTTGCGGGTCATACACCGGCACGCCCAGGCCGATCGTCTCCGCCGTCAGCCGCCCCGTCACGGCGAGTACCGCCAATTCCGCTGCCTGCTCGTCCCGGATCGCGCGCGCCAGGCTGACCTCCGCGGTGAGCAACTCCTGCTGGGCGTTCAACACCTCCAGAAGCGTCCGCGCACCGACACTTTGCTGCCGCGCAACCCCGCGGGTCGCCACCGTGTTGGCATCGATCGATATGTGGGCCTGGGCGATCCGGACGCGGCCTGCCTCCAGCATGTCCCAGGCCGTCTGCGCCTGCTGCTTGGCCTGGCGCACGATCACGTCGATCTGCAGTAGGCTGCGGGCGGCTGCCTCCTTGGCCTGGCGCGTCTCGGCAGCCGGGCCGCCGCCCTGATACAGCGGCACGGTCAGCTGCAGCGTGCCCTCGGCGATGTTGTCCCGCTGATGGTACAGCTGCACGTCGGCGTCTTTCACCCGCGTGCCGCGCAACTCCATGGACACGCGCGGCAGCAGTCCGGCGCGGGCGATGTCGATGCCTTGGCGGCTTGCCTCCAGCGCGCTGCGCGCCTGCTGGATGTCGAAATTATTGCTCGGCACCAAGGCCAGCAAGGCCAGCCGGTCCGTGGGAAGGGGCAGCACGAGGCGCGGCAAGGCCAACGTTCCCGGCAGCTCGCCCACCTGCTGCTGGAAGGACGCGCGGGAGGCCGCAAGCTCCGCCTCCGTTTGCGCCTGGTTGCCGCGCTGGTCGGCCAGGCGGGCCCGCGCCTGCGCCACGTCCGTCTCGGTCACGGCGCCCGCGGCCAATTCCTGCTCGGTCGCATGCAGCGTGCGCTCCAGCACCGCGGTCTGGTTGCGGTTGAGCAGCACGATCCGGGCATCCCGTGCGACGTCCAGGAAGGCGGTGCCGGCTGCGAGCAGCACCATGGCTTCGCTGGCCCGCAAGGCGGCTCGTTCGGCGACGACCAGCGCCTCCGCCTGCGCGACCTGCGCCCCGACGCGGCCGCCGGTATAGAGCGGTTGGGTGAGCACCAGGTCGCCACTTTGCGGCGTCCGGCGCTCCGGGGAGCGTGCCGTGTCGATGCTGTCGAACACGGCGGATCCGCCGGCATAGCCGCGCAGCTGCACATTCGGCCGCCAACCGGACAGCGCCCGCGGCACGCCCTCGTCGGTCTCGCGCAGGCGTTGGCGCTCGGCGAGGAGTTGCGGGTTATAGAGGTAGGCCAGCGAGAGGGCGTGGTCGAACGCCGGGTCGAGGACTGGGGGGCGTTGCGCGAGCGCCGCGGCGGGGAGCAGCGCCAGCAAGGCCGCGCGCCACGTCACGTCCGCTTGCCCGGCGGGTAGGGGATCGGCGTGGGCTGCAACACCAGGATCACAGCGAACGCGATGAGCGCGGCAACACCGCTCCAGCCGAACGCGTCCGCCGTCGCCTGGGTCGTGGCCTGGGCCCGGACCGCCGTGGCGAGTGCCGCCAATCCGTCGGCAGACTCGCGGTTGACTGTCGCTGGCGCGCCGGTGACTAGGTGGCTGGTGATGTAGAAGGAATGCACGCGCTCGCGCACCGTGAGCACGCCACCCATTACGGCCCCGCCAGTCGTGACGGCCAGGTTGCGCACTACGTTGAAGATGGTGCCGCCGGAAAGCGCGTCCTCCGGTTTGAGCACCGAGGTGCTGACGATGGTCGTGGGCACCAGGATCATCACCTGCGACACACTGGCGATCAGCAGGGCGAGGAGGACATCCGTGATGATCCAGTCGCTATCGATGAAGGTTGCCAGCCGGCCGGCCAGTGCGGCCGCGAACAGCCCGAGCGCCAGCACGACACGCACCTCCAGCGCCCGGATCACGAACGGAATGACTAGGACGGCGAGCAACTGGGCCAGGGCGCCCCAGATCAGGATCGCGCCCACCTGTGGCTGGCGGTAGCCCCGCACCTCCTGGCCGAACATCGGCAGGATGCTGCTGGTGAACAGCGAGGCGAACGCGAAAGCGAAGATCATCAACAGCCCGCCGGTGAAATTGCGCCGTTTCAGCAGGCCGAGGTCAATCAGCGGATGGTCCAGCGACAACTCCAGGACGAGGAAGGCCAGCAAGCTGAACACCGAACTGGCGAACAGGCTGTCGATCAGGGGCGAGTCGAACCAGTCCAGCCGCTGCCCCTGGCCCAGCGCCGCTGTCAATGTCCCGGCGAACAGGGCGAGCAGGACCATGCCGCCATAATCCGTCTTCGGGAACGGCTCCGGCTTCAGCGTCTCGTAAGGCATCCCGATCAGCACGAGCAGCACGACGAACGGGCCAATGGCGAGCCCGATGTAGAACACCGCCTGCCACCCGATCTGCTCGACCAGCACGCCGGCCAGGCCTTCCGCCAGCAAAGGCGTCACGGCGGTGATGAAGCCGTACACGGCCAGCCCGAACACGCGCTGATGCGCGGGCGTGAAGCGGAGAACGGTCAGCAACAGGAGCGGGATCAGGGCACCGCCCCCCAGGCCCTGCAGGAAGCGCAGCGCCACCAGCAACGGGTAGTGCGGCGTCGCCATGGGCACGAAGGCGCCCGCCACGGTCAGCAACGCTGCCGCCGATGCGATCGCCCGGCGCGGCGAGATGATGGACGAGAGCCAGGGGGTGATCGGCACCACCGCGACTTCGGCGATGTCGTAGGCCTGCGACACCCAGGATGTCTCGTCCACGCCGAACCCGGCGCCACCCCGCAGATCCGCCAGTGAGAACGCCGTCAGCCGCGTATCCAGGTTCGAGATGATCGAGCCGAGCGCCGCCCCCGCCATGCCGATGGCCAGCAGCCAAGTGATCGGCGGCGGGCCCGGCTGCGGCTTCCCGTCCGGCCCCTTGGGCGGCTGCAGCGGCTCGGGGGCGAGTGGTCCAAACAGCCTCATGGCCGCGTCCGCACCCATGTCTCGGCGGAAAGGCCAGGGCGGAGCGCGCCGGCCAAGTCGGGCCTCGGGTCCAGGTCGATCTTGACCGACACGCGTTGCGTCACCTTGGTGAAGTTGCCGGCGGCACGGTCCGGCGGCAAGGCGGACAGGTCCGCCTCGCTCTGCGGTTCCAGGCTGTCGACATGGCCGTGCAGCCTTTGGCCGGGCAAGGCGTCGACATGCACCTCCACGTCCTGCCCCGGCAGCATCCGGGTTAGCGCCACCTCGCGGTAGTTGGCCACCACCCACACGGGGGCGAGCGGCACGACGGTGATCAGCGTGCTGCCGGCGGGTGCATAGGCGCCTCGGCGCAGCAGCCGCGCGGTCGCGATCCCGTCCACCGGAGCCTCGATCCGCGTGTAGCCGAGTTCGATACGGGCGAATGCCAGCGCTGCCTGCCGGCCCTCGAGCTGCGCGCGGGCCTGCTGCGCCTGGGCACGGAGC
>CAXSEK010000184.1:0-6439 GCA_964235625.1 uncultured Acetobacteraceae bacterium | reverse complement strand
AGACGGCCAAGCTGAACGGCGTCGATCCGATGGCATGGCTCACCGACGTGCTCGAGCGGGTCGTGTCCGCCCGCACCAAAGCGCACGAACTGCATACGCTGCTGGCGTGGAACTGGGCCGCGGCCAACGCCAGCCAAGGAGCCGAACCGCTCGCGGCGTGACAGGCTCAGCCTGTCAACTCGATTCCGCCCCGTCGACGACGCATCGCTTACGTTCTTACGGGATCATTCACGACATTACATACGACTGCCGCACCACAATCACACCGGACAGCAGCGTCGGCACAATGCTGTGCTTGAAAGTGCGGGCTAATACCCACCGCTCCTTGCCTGCCAGGTCGTCACCGGCATCCGTCCAACTGGCGCAAGACCGTCATCCCGCTCAGCCGCGTCCACTTGTGTGATCCCCGGGACACTACGGTGCGGCCGCCTTCGCAGATGCGAAATACTTCGCCGAGGCGTGCTGATTGTTAACCTTGTCGTAACGCACGTCTTATTAAACATAACTGTCGGCTACGCATAGATCGAGCCGGCGCAAGTTAGTTAGCGCACTATTAGCGAGGACCCAAAGCGATGGCGACAGTTCCAGGCGGCGCTTATCTCACCGATACTCAGGCAGGCTCCACACTTCACGGAACTGCCAACGGTAATGACACCATATTTGCCTCGTTTAGCCACGACACGGTCACTCTTGGCAACGGTAACGACTACCTAAGCTCAACCGGCGGCCATGCCCAAATCCAGTCCGGCGACGGCAACGACATCTTCTCAATGTCCGGCGGTCATGACTTCTTGAGCACTGGTGATGGCTACGACTACGTGAAGGCCAGCGGCGGCAACGACACCATCATGGGAGGCAGTGGCCACGACATCATCAGCGTCGGCGGCCACGACAACTTCGTGCACGCTGGCTCCGGAGATGCCGTGATCTATAGCGGCACCGGTGGCGACACGCTGCTGGGCGGCACCGGCAACGACGTGATCCACGCGGGCTCCGGCGCCGAGTTCCTCTCCGGCGGTGGCGGCAACAACACACTGATCGCCGGCTCCGGCAACGACACCATGCTGGGCGGCCCAGGCGACAACACCTTCGAATTTAGCAGCGGCAGCGGCAAGAACGTCGTGCTCGACTTCCACGACGGCGACATGCTGCAAATCGCCAAAAACATCAATGGTTTGCCGGTCACCTCCGCGCACGATCTGCTGGCGCACGTAACCGACGATAACGGCAACGCCGTCATCACCCTCGGCCACGAAACCATAACCTTGGCCAACGTCAAAGCCGAAGACATCCATGCTAATCCCGCCGGCTTCTTCACGGTCCACTAACCCTCCATCGCTATAAACACCGCAGACCTTACGCTTTACGCCTAGAACTTGGAGGAAATGGCGAGTGCTGCTTCGCGTTATCGAGGCCGGTGAAAGCCTATCCCGGGGATGCCTGCTGGTACCTGGGGTGGCACTCGTCATGCTACGCGGAGCCGGGCAAAGCGGGCTGGCACTCGGGGTCAGCCTAGACGGCCGCACCCCTTTGCCACCCTACGGCACCGTTGAGGTCGGCAGCGCACGTGACCCCGCGCGCTTGGCCGCATTCCGGCTGCCCCACACTCGGGCGGCACCCGCGCCGCGGCTGACCTTCACCGATGGCGACGACCACCAACCCCTGCTTGCTTCGGACCTGCACGGCGACGCCTTGACGCTCGCCACCGGGCTGGATCAGGCGGCAAAACGCAAACTGCTAGACTTTTTCATAACGTTTTGCTGCCCAGCGTTCCGGCTCCAGCGATCCGCCTTGTTTGCCCAGGTTTGCGCGCGGCTGGCCCACGATTGCGCGGAACCCGTAGGTAAGGCTCGGCTGGTAGCACAGGTTACTGCCGACCACGTCCTGGTCGATGGCGTCCCGGCCGTGAGCGGCGCCGCCCTGGTCGTAATCGGGCACGACCGGATCACCCGCAACCGGCTGCCCACACTGCAAACCAGCACGGGATTGCAAGTCGTGCCCCGCCCCGCTGCGGGGGACCTTATCGTTGCCACCGGCGCGGCACTCGCCACCTGGACGGTTGAGGGCCCGGCTACGCTGCCCCACGTCTTTTTCCTAAGCGAAAACGGTCCCGTCAGCGCCGCCGCCGCGCGCGCCGCCTGCAGCCAGGCGCTCCTTGCCAGCCAGGCGGCGGCGGCGCCAAACCTGCAAGACCCAGACCTGCTGCGAGACATGGATCTGTTGTTCCCCGCCACGCCGCGCCGCCTCGCCGACCCGGCGCAACCCGTCGCCGGAGAGGTCGAGTTGGCTGTGCCCGACGGCGCCGGCGGCGTCTTCCTGTCGGGTTGGCTGCGCGATCCTCTCGAACGCATCGCCGAGATAGCCCTGGCCACCTCCGTCGCGCGCTTGGCGCTTCACCCGGATGCGCTGGTCCGGGTGCGCCGGCCAGACATCGAGAAGCGCTTTGCCAGCGGCGCCTTCCCCGGCACCCGCCCAGACGGCTTCGTTCTGCACGTGCCGGAACTGCCGGGCGGACACACGCTGCAACCGCACCTGCTGCTGCGCCTGCGCTCCGGGGCGGAGGTTCGCCTGACGCCCGCGGCCCGCTCGCTGCCCGCCGCCGCCGCGCGCCAGGCGGTGCTCGGCAGCGTGGCGCTGGGCCAACTGAGTTCTGCCATCATGCGGCGCTGCCTCGCGCCGGCCACCATGCGGCTGCATCGCGCGGCCATGGCCCGCACCGGCAAGCCGGACATAATCCGCATGGGTGGCGTCGTCGCCAAGCCGCCCGTCTCGATCATCGTGCCGCTGTACCGCAATCTGAGTTTCTTGCGACTGCAACTCGCAGCGTTCGCAGAGGATCCGCGTTGCCGCAAAGCGGAAATCATCTTTGTGCTCGATAGCCCCGAACAGCGCAGCGAGGTCGAGCACCTGTTGCGCGGCCTGTTCCGGCTGACCGGGTTGCCCGTCACCCTGGTGATCATGCCGGCCAATCTCGGCTACGCGGCCGCCTGCAACGCGGGCGGGCAGGTGGCACGGGCGCCGCTGTTCCTGCTGCTCAACTCCGACGTCATCCCCCCAAGCCCCGGCTGGCTGGCCGTGCTGATGGCGCCATTGTCCAGCGCCGCCGTCACGGCAGTCGGTCCAAAACTGCTGTTCGATGACAGCTCCATCCAGCACGCCGGGCTGTTCTTCGAGCGTGACGAGGACGGGCTCTGGTTTAACCGCCACTATCACAAGGGAATGCCGCGCCACTGGCCCAGCGCTGCCGTCCGGCGCCCCGTTCCCGGTGTAACTGGCGCCGCTCTGCTGGTCCGCCGCACCATGTTCGAATGGGTCGGTGGGATTTGCGAAGACTACGTCATCGGCGACTATGAAGACTCGGATTTCTGCCTACGCATGCGGGCATCGGGCGGACGCACGCTCTATGTTCCCCAGGCCGAGCTGTTCCACTTTGAGCGCCGGTCCATCCAACTCCACCAGGGTTACACGCGGACCCACGCCGCCCTCTACAACCGTTTGCTGCATCACGACCGCTGGGACGCCGCGATGGAACAGGCCATGGTGGAAGCGTCACGCCCATCGAACGGCGCTGCCAGCGGACGCGCGGCATGAGCACGGGCCTCGCGGAGCAAAGCCTGGCAACCCTGCAAGCCAGCCTCGCCGGCAACCGCTTTCTCCCGGCGCCTCCAGCTGAGTTAGTCCAATGCGGCGACGGCGACTTCCGCGCGGTGGGCGCAGAGTTCCTCGGGCATTTCGTCCGTCTCGCCGGCCTGCAGCCCAATGAACGCGTGCTAGACCTCGGCTGCGGTGTGGGACGGATGGCAGTCCCGCTAACGCAATACCTGTCTGACGCCGGCAGCTACACGGGCGCCGACGTCTCGCATGACGCGATCGACTGGTGCCGCCGTTGCATCACGCCAAACTACCCGAACTTCCGCTTCGAGCACCTCGACATCGAACATCCACTCTATAACCCGCTCGGCGCTGCATCGGCGGAAACCTTCCGCCTGCCGTTCCCCGACGGCGCGTTCGACGTGATCTGCCTCGTGTCCGTGCTGACCCATCTCGGTACCGCCGCGCTGACCAACTACGCCAGCGAGATCAGCCGCCTGCTAGCCCCCGGCGGCCGCTGCTTCGCCACCGCATTCCTGATGAACCTACCAGCACGCGAGGCGCCGCATGACGCCCGGCTCGCGTTTGATTTCGCGGCACCCGGCGTGGAGTTCTACGCCGATCCAACAGCGCCCTTGGCCGCCGTCGCGTTTGACGAGGATCACCTGCTGGAAAAGTTTCTGCGCTTCGGCCGGCAACGCCGCCGCCCACCCGTCTATGGACACTGGAGCGGGCGGCCCAGCCCCGTGTTCCAAGACATTAACGTCTTCGAATGAACGGCACGCACTTGCGCACCTTGTTCCTCAGCCACTCGCACCCCGATCTGCAAGCGGGCGGCACCGAGATTTTCTCGCGCGACCTGTTCCGTGAACTGCGCACCCGGCATGGCGTGGAAGGCGTCTACCTAGCCGGCACCTGCGCCGGTCAGCGCCCCGGCTCCCCCGGCACAGCATTCCAAGCGATCGGCTCAGCCTCTGACGAAGTGCTGCTGTGGACCGCCGGGTTCGACAGCTTTCAGATCTCGCAAACCGATCTGCACGGCGTCGTTCCCGAGCTGAGCAGCTTGCTTCATCAACTGCAGCCTGACATCGTGCACGTCCACCATACCCTGCTACTCGGCATGGAGGTGCTGCCGTTGATCCGCCGGCTGCTGCCCGCAGCCCGCATCGTCATGACGCTGCACGACTTCTATGCGATCTGCGCCAATGATGGCCAAATGTGCACAACCGAGGGCTTGTTGTGCTCGACCGCCTCGCTCGACGCCTGCCAGCGCTGCCTGCCGGACCGCTCCGCCACCGAGTTCCGCATGCGTGAGTTGCACATCCGCGCAGCATTGCGGGCGGTCGATCATTTCATCGCCCCAAGCGAGACCCTGCGCGACCGCTTCATCGCCTGGGGCATTGAGTCGGCCAAAATCGTCGTAATCCGCAACGGCCTGCCACTGACCTCTCCGGCGCCGGCCCGGGTCGCCGTAGACGAACGCCGCGATCGGTTCGGCTTCTTTGGCCATATCAACCGCTTCAAGGGCGCCACCGTGGCGCTCGCCGCGTCCAGCCGCCTGAGCCGGGCCGCCGTGGCGCATAGCCTTACGGTGCATGGCAGCGCCGCCTTTCAAACGGAAGCGACGGTCGCCCGGTTCCAGCAAGCGCTCACTGCAGCGCCCGATGCGAGCCACTTTGGCTCGTACCAGCGCGCGGACCAGGGACGCCTGATGGCCACCATGGACTGGGTGATTGTGCCGTCGATCTGGTGGGAGAACGCGCCGCTGGTCATCCAGGAATCCGCACAGCATGGCCGCCCAGTCATCTGCAGCGACGTTGGTGGCATGGCGGAGGCGGTGCGGGACGGCATCGACGGCTTGCATTTCCGCGTGGGCGACGCCACCGGCCTGGCCCAAACCATGCGCCGCGCCATCGAGGAGCCCGGCCTCTGGCAGCGCTTGACAGATGGAATGACAACGCCCCGCACCGTGCAGGACGCCGCAACCGAGCACGTAACGCTCTACGCTGACCTGCTGCGGTCACGCCCGGCCCGGCGGCGCGCCGCATGAGCGCGCCCGAGTTGAAACTGCGGGAGCTTAAACCACGGGAGCCTAAGCTGCACGGCGCGACACCGCGCGAGCCGGACGCGGCTCAGGTCGGCGAGATCCTCGCGACCTGGCGGGTGGCGCCCAATGCGTTGATGCTCCTGGGCTGGCAGCGCGAGCGGCCATCGCCAGATGGCACGGCCATCCTGCAGCGCGCCACCAAGCATCGCGGCCGCTTTACCCGTTTCGCCTGGACGGCCGCGCCAACAAGCGAGCACGCCTACGCCTTCCTGGCCGCCGTGCAGTTGCCAAACGCCGACACCCAGGCGGGCGAAACCCTGCTCCTGGCCAGCCGGCAAGGAAGCCATGACGGCGTACTGGCCCGGTTGCCGCCGTTCTTCCAAGACTCTGCCACTTTCGCCGCAGCATTGGGGCACGCCGCCGCCGCCGCCGCACCTGCGGTCGCCCGCTTCCTGATGGATGTTTTCACACCGACATCAATCGCCGCCAACCCTGGCATCCGCGCCATGGTGGCGGGCTTTCTCGAACACGCATCGGAGCCTGATGGCTGCATCGAGATGCTCGGCGGGATCCGCGAGCACTACGCCCTGCTGCAGGGTTGGGGCTTGCCGCTCCAGGGCGGCTGCGACGTAATTTTGGCCGGCGCTGCGTTCCGCCGCTACACAGCGCGGGAGGCGAGCTTCCCCCGGCCCGACATCATTCAACCCTCCCTTGGCCAAGCCCTGGTGTTGCCGGCCGACGCAGCAGAGACAGGGGTTGTCGATACCGTGTTTCTGCTCGCCCAGGATGGCATTCGCCGCC
>CAXSEK010000183.1:0-6459 GCA_964235625.1 uncultured Acetobacteraceae bacterium | reverse complement strand
GAGAAGATCGGCACCGTGAAGGATGCGATCGACTACAGCGAGAAGCAGAAGGCAGCCTGAGCACGCCCCAAGACGAGCCAGGCCTGGGAGGAAGCGTATGCGCCGCGTAGTCGTAACGGGGATGGGCATCGCCTGTCCGCTGGGCCTGGGCGTACCGAATGTCTGGAGACGCCTGGTCGAGGGGCAGTCGGGCATCCGTGCGATCCAGTCCTTCGACACGGCGGAACTGTCCGCCAAGATCGCCGGCCAGGTCCCGATCGGGGTGCGTGCCGAGGGCAAGCTCGACCTCGGCGAGTGGGTCCCGGTCAAGGACCAGAAGAAGATGGACCGTTTCATCCATCTCGCCATGGTCGCCGCGACCGAGGCGGTGGAGGATTCGGGTTGGGTGCCCGAGTCCGAGGAGGACCGCTGCGCGTCCGGCGTAATGATCGGGTCCGGCATCGGCGGGCTGCATACGATCTACGAGGCTGCGCTCCTGGTCAGCCAGGGCAAGGCGCGGCGGTTGTCGCCGTTCTTCATCCCCGCCTCGCTGATCAACCTCGCCTCTGGCCACGTCTCGATCAAATACGGCTTCAAGGGCCCGAACCACTCGGTGGTAACCGCCTGCGCCACCGGAGTGCATGCCGTGGGCGATGCGACGCGCTTGATCGCGCTGGGCGATGCGGACGTGATGGTCGCCGGCGGGGCCGAGGCGGCCGTCAACCCGCTGGGCATGGCCGGGTTCTGCGCCTCCCGCGCCCTGTCTACCGATTTCAACGACCGGCCGGAGCAGGCGAGCCGGCCGTGGGACCGCGACCGCGACGGCTTTGTGATGGGCGAAGGCGCAGGTGTCCTGGTGCTCGAGGAGCGGGAGCATGCCCGCGCCCGGGGAGCCAAGATTTATGCCGAGGTGTCCGGTTACGGCATGTCCGGTGACGCGCACCACATCACTGCCCCGGCGGAGGGCCACGAGGGTGCGTTCCGGGCGATGAAGGCGGCGCTCAAGAATGGCGGGGTCGCACCGTCCGACATCCAATACGTGAACGCTCATGGCACCTCCACCCCACTAGGCGACGATCTGGAGCTGGAGGCGGCGGAGCGGCTGTTCGGCGACGACGCCGGGAAGATCGCGATGTCTTCCACCAAGTCCGCGACCGGCCACCTTTTGGGGGCCGCAGGAGCGATCGAGGCGATCTTCTCCATCCTGACGATCCGTGACGGCGTGGTCCCGCCGACGCTGAACCTGGACAACCCGAGCCGGGCGAGCGCGATCGACCGCGTGCCCAACCAGGCCCAGGCGCGCCGGGTGGAGGTGGCGCTGTCCAACAGCTTCGGCTTCGGCGGCACCAACGCCAGCATCCTGTTCCGCCGCGCGGCCTGACCGAGGCGGGCTGCCGTCATGCGATGGCTCGCCCTTTCCGCTGTGGCGGTGGTGCTGCTGGCCGGTGTGGCCGGGGCTTGGCTATACCTGCAGTTGGACGCGCCGGGCCCGCTGCCGCGGGACGCCGCGGTCGTCGTCCCGCGGGCTAGTCTCGAGGAGATCGCGGCGGAACTGGCCCGCGCGCGGGTCGTAGCCCGGCCCCTGGTGTTCCACGTGCTGGCGCTCGCCACCACATATCAAGGCTCGCTGCACGCCGGGGAGCTGCTGTTCCCCGAGGGCGCCAGCCTCCGCGAGGTGCTGACCGTCCTGCGCACCAGCCGCCCGGTGCAGCACCGCCTGACGATCCCGGAGGGGCGCACCGCGGCCCAGGTCGCCATGATCGTGGCGGCGGCCGAGCCGCTCACCGGCGAACCCTCCGTTCCGGCCGAAGGTGGTATCATGCCGGAAACCTACAATTACGAGCGCGGCACAACGCGCGAGCAGATCATGGACCGTGCCCACGCCGCAATGGACCGTGCGCTCGAGACGGCGTGGGAGGCGCGCCTGCCGGGCCTGCCGCTCGCCTCCAAGGAACAGGCTTTGGTGCTCGCCAGCATCGTGGAGAAGGAGACGGCCCGCGCGTCCGAGCGCCCGCTGATCGCCGCCGTGTTCATCAACCGGCTGCGCCAGGGCATGAAGCTGCAATCCGACCCGACGGTCGTGTATGGCGCGAGCGGCGGGCTGGGTTCGCTCGGCCACCCGATCACCCGCAGTGAGCTGGACCACGCCGATGCCTACAACACCTACGTCATCGCCGGCCTGCCGCCCTCGCCGATCTGCATGCCCGGCGCCGCCGCCCTGCGCGCCGTGACCCAGCCCGCCGTGTCGGACGCGCTGTATTTCGTGGCGGACGGCACTGGCGGCCACGTCTTTGCCCGCAGCCAGGACGATCACTTGCGCAACGTGGCGCACTGGCGCGAGATTGAGCGGGCCCACGCGCTGTCGCTGAGCCCGGTGCAATAGTAGGCTTAAGGACAGCGTCATGACCTGGTCCATCCTCGTGCGTGATCCGGTCACCGGCGCCCTGGGGGCGGCCGTCGCGTCCAAGTTCTTCGCCGTGGGCGCGGTCTGCATCCATGTCGAGGGCGGCGTCGCGGCGCTGGCCACCCAAGCTCTGGTCAACCCGATGTATGCGCTGCACGCCATGCCCCGGCTGCGCGAGGGCGCCGACCCGGCGATCGTGGTGGGGGACTGCGTCGTGCCCGACCCGGGCGGCGCGCAACGGCAGTTCCACATCCTGGACGCCGGCGGCCGCATCGCGCAGTACACCGGCAAGGGCTGCGTCACCTGGGCCGGGCATGTGCAGGGCCCGGATGTCTCGGTCGCCGGCAACATGTTGGCCGGCCCGGGCGTGGTGCAAGCGACGATGGATGCCTACCTGAAAGCTGGCGGCCCGATGATCGAGCGCCTGCTCACGGCGATGGAGGCGGGCGAGGCAGCCGGCGGCGATAAGCGCGGCCGCCAATCCGCCGCGCTGAAAGTCTGCACGCGCGACCCAAATCCCGACCTCGACATCCGTGCCGACGATCATCCTGACCCGTTTGCCGAACTACGCCGCCTGCATCGGGTCAGCCTCGAGCGCTACGCCGTGTTCCGGCGGTTCATGCCCGGTATCGACCATCCTTATGGCACGTTTGACCGCGACGTGATCAACGCCGCAATCGAGCGCGATGGTGTCAAGCCATGACGGTACTTATCGTACTCTCCCCCCGCTCTTCGCGGTGGAGCGGGCTAGGGCTCGCACCTAGCCCGACAGTTTCGGTGCGTCCCGTCCCCTCTGTCGGCTTCGCCGCCACTTTCCCTGTAAAGAACGGGGGAGGAGAAGGACCAACATGACAACGCTCGCCCGCTGCGGACTTTGCCTCGTGATCTCGGCCCCCTCGGGCGCGGGTAAAAGCACGATCACGCGGGCGCTGCTCGGGAGCGAGCCGGAGCTGACCCTCTCGGTCAGTGCGACCACCCGCGCCCCCCGGCCCGGCGAGCGGGAGGGCGAACACTACTTCTTCCGCTCGCAACAGGCGTTCGCCGCCATGATCGCGGCCGGCGAGCTGCTGGAATGGGCCGAGGTGTTCGGCCGCAGCTACGGCACGCCCCGCGCGCCGGTCGAGCAAGCGCTGGCCGCCGGGCGGGATGTGGTGTTCGACATCGATTGGCAGGGCCATCGGCAGTTGCGCGACGCAATGCCCGGCGACGTGGTGAGCGTGTTCATCCTGCCACCCTCGCTCGTTGCCTTGGACCAGCGCCTGCGCTCGCGGGCCGGGGACGATGCGGCCGAGATTGCCCGCCGCATGCAGGCCGCGCGTGACGAGATCGCACATTGGCCGGAGTTCGGCCATGCCATCGTCAACGACCGGCTTGAGGACGCGGTCGCCGCCGTGCGGAGCGTGCTGCACGCCGCCCGCAGAGCCACGGCGCGGCAGCCGGGCCTGGCCGCGTTCGTGACATCACTGGAGTAACCTCAACCGCAACCCGGTCCTCGCGTTGGTCAAGGCATCGTCCACAACATGCCGGTGATCCGATGCGGTCCATATCCCTCCCAGCCCTCGCCCTTGCCACGATTTTTGCCCTCCCGCTCGCTGCGCAGGAAGGTGGCACCGACCAGCAACAAGTGGTGGATGGCGCCACGGCGGCTGTCATGCAGATGCGCGGCAGCACCGGGTTTGCCCGATCAGGCGTACTCGCCCGCGCCAAGGCGGCACTGATCGTGCCGCATGCCGTGCGCGGCGCCATCGGCATCGGCCTTCAGGGCGGCCGGGCCGTGTTGGTGTTGAACAAAGGCGGCCACTGGAGCGATCCGGCGTTCTACAGCGTAGGCGGCATCTCCATCGGGCCGCAGATCGGCGGTGAGACCACGACGAGCGTGCTGCTGATCATGACCGACCGTGCACTTAGCCCGTTACTCCAGCAGTCGAACGCGACCGGGGGTGCGCAGGCGACTTTGACTGCGGCGCGGTACGATGCGAACCGCATCGCCCAGATCGGCGGCGCGGACGTCGTGATCTGGTCCACCAGCAATGGCGCGTTCGCCGGTGCCAACGTCGACCTTACCGGCTTCACGCAAGATAATTCGGCCAATGCCGCCTATTACGGCGCGCCGATGGACGCAGCCACCATCTTCCAGCGGGCGCCGGCCAACCCGGGTGATGCGAAGCTGCGCCGAGCATTGTAGCCGAGCGCCCCTGCTGGCCTTACCTGTGTCCGCCTGGTCTACTTCCCGCCAAAACAGGGAGGCGGCTCGGTGGACTACACGTTCCATTTCGGCGAGGTCTGGGATGCCTGGCCGGAGTTCCTGGACGGCGCGGTGTTCACGCTCTGGCTGTCCGGCGCGTCCATGGCGATCAGCCTCGCCGTCGCGGTTTTTGGTGCCCTGGCCCGCACCTCCGGACCTGCCTGGTTGCGGGCCCTCGTTGCCAGCTACGTCGAGCTGATCCGCAACACGCCGTTCCTGGTCCAGGTGTTCCTGATCTTTTTCGGCCTACCGACGGTGGGCGTCAGGCTGGACGCGAACGAGGGCGCGCTGATCGCGATGGTGCTCAATGGGACCGCCTACACGATCGAGATCGTGCGCGCCGGAATCGAGGCGATCGGGCACGGCCAGGTGGAGGCGGGGCGCGCGCTCGGGCTGCACGGCTTCGGCGTATTCCGGTTGATCGTGCTGCCGCAGGCGCTGCGCGTCGTGGTGGCACCGCTCGGCAGCCAGTTCATCCTGCTGATGCTGAACTCCTCCATCGTGTCCGTGATCGCCGCCGATGACCTCACGGCCGCGGCGCAGGACGTGGCCGGCCGCACGTTCCGCTCCTTCGAGGCGTTCATCACCGTCACCGTGATCTACCTGATACTGTCCCTGGCGTTCCAAGCCGTGTTCGCCGCGCTCGAGCGGCTGGCGTTCGGCCGCAAGGTGCCGGCCCGATGAGGAGCTTCGGCCTCGGCGACTTCGTCTTCCTGCTGCTCGCGATGCGTTGGACGCTCATGCTGTCCGCTGGGGCCTTCGTGTTCGGCGGGCTGATCGGCGCGGGCACCGCACTCGCCAGGGTCTCCACTTGCCAGCCGCTCCGCTGGTTCGCAGTGGGTTATATCCGCCTGTTTCAGGGCACGCCGCTGCTGCTGCAGCTTTTCCTCGTCTTCTTCGGCGGCGACCTGATCGGGCTCGACCTCGGGCCCTATCTATCCGCGATCCTCGGCCTGAGCCTGAATGCCGGCGCCTTCCTGGGCGAGATTTGGCGCGGTGCCCTGCAGGCCGTGCCCGGCGGCCAGACCGAGGCGGCCCGCGCCCTGGGCCTGGGCTACCGCGCCCGCATGCTCCGGGTGGTCGGGCCGCAGGCGCTGCGCATCGCGCTGCCGCCGACCGTCGGCTACCTGGTCAACTTGGTGAAGAGCACGTCGCTGGCGGCGATCATCGGTTTCGTGGAGCTGACACGGGCGGGGCAGATGATCAACAACGCAACATTCCAGCCGTTCAAGATTTTTGGGATTGTGGCCCTGCTCTACTTCCTGCTTTGCTGGCCTCTCACGATCGTGAGCAGGCGTCTCGAGACGCGCCTGGCGGTTGCGCATCGAAGATAAGAAGAAACGGATCGGGAGCGACAGACTAATGAAGAGTGGGCCAATGAAACGCTGGAGGATCGGCGCGGCTGCCCTCATGCTCGCCGCGGGCTGGCTGCTGGGCATGGCCACCGCCCGTGCCCAGACGGTGGACGAGATCGTCAGCCGCGGCACCATCAACATCGGCGTGCTGGTGGACCTGCCGCCTTACGGCCTGCTGAACGACAAGCAGGAACCGGACGGCTACGACATCGAGGTGGCCAAGCTGATCGGCACCTACATGGGGGTGAAGGTCAACTTGATACCGCTGACCAGCCCGAACCGCATCCCGTTCCTGCTCACCAACAAGGTGGACCTGCTGATCGCCACCTTCGGGATCACGCCGGAGCGTGCCAAGCAGGTGATGTTCTCAATTCCTTACGCCGCGATCGAGAACGTGATCTTCGCGCCGAAGGACAGGAAGATCACCTCGCTCGACGACCTCAAGGGCCTGCGCGTCGGCGTCCCGCGCGGCGGGG
>CAXSEK010000182.1:0-6461 GCA_964235625.1 uncultured Acetobacteraceae bacterium | reverse complement strand
CTCGCGGAGGGTGCCGACACCATCGCCGCCATGTTCGCCGAGCCCTGCATGGGCGCCGGCGGCGTGATCCTGCCACCCGCCACCTATTTCGCGAAGATCTGCGCCGTGCTGCAGAAGCACGATATCCTGCTGGTGGCCGACGAGGTGATCTGCGGCTTCGGGCGCACCGGCAATTACTGGGGCACCGAGACGTTCGGCATGCAGCCGGACATCGTGACCTGCGCCAAGGCGTTGTCGGCCAGCTACCTGCCGATCTCGGCCACCATCGTCAGCGAGAAGGTGTTCCGCCCGATCGCCGCCGAGAGCCACCGCATCGGCACGTTTGGCCACGGCTACACCTATTCCGGTCACCCGGTGGCAGCGGCGGTCGCCATCGAGGCGTTGAAGATCTACGACGAAACCGACATCGTCGGCCACGTGCGCGAGGTGGCGCCATTCATGCAGGCCGAGCTGCACCGGCGCTTCGCCGGGCACGAGCTGGTGGGCGAGGTCCGCGGCATCGGCCTGATCGCCGCGGTGGAGCTGGTGGCCGACCGCGATGCCCGCCAGAACTTCGATCCGGCGCTCAAGATGGCGGCCCGCTTCGCGAAGCTCGGCGAGGCTCACGGCGTGATTTGCCGCGGCCTGCCCAACGATTCCATCGCATTCAGCCCGCCTTTGATCATCACCGAGGCGGAGATCGGCGAGATGCTGGACCGGGTGGAAATGGCGCTGAACGACCTCACGGTCCAAGTCCGCCGCGAGCGCCTGGCCGTCGTCTAGCAAGGCACCGCCCTGCACCCGGAACGGACAGTCGTCGCCGTCATCCGCAAGCGAAGCGGCGTGGTTGTTCCGCGTCGTCGAGCGGGAGAGCCGTCGCCTGCTCGGTCCCGGCCCACCGTCCCGCTCGACCCGGCACTGACCGCCGCCCCTGTGCCGACAAGCGCTGCGGCAGGACCTGGCACGCGCGATCGAGGCACTGCCCGAGCCCTACCGGGCCGCCCTGACCCTGCGTGACGTGGAGGAACTCACTGCGCCGGAAGCGGCCGACATCCTCGCCATCACGCCCGAGGGGTTGAAGAGCCGGCTGCACCGCGCCCGGGCGATGATGCGCGAGCGCCTTGCCGCCGGCGGCTCTCTGACCTGCACGTCGGCGTTCCCGAATCGGCAAGCGCCCATACCGGTCGCAGGGCCATTGCACCTCTGCAGGCATCAACCATACCCAGCCCACCCGATTCTGCCTACCCTCCCCTCATGCACGCCGACCTCGCCCTCATCATCGCCCTGGACGGCTCCGCCAGCGTCGGCTTCGACGAATTCAACCTCATCACCGGCGGCCTGGCCGCCGCCTTCCGCGACCCTGAGATCGCCACCGCCCTCACCGCCGGCCCCACCGCCACCAGCTACCTCGCCCTCATCCTGTGGTCCGGCCCCGCCGCCCACGAGATCATGCTCGACTGGACCGCCATCACCACCCCCGCCGCCGCCACCACCTTCGCCGACGCCATCGAAGCCGTCCCCCGCATCGTCCCCGCCGGCGAAACCGCCATCGGCGAAGCCCTTCTCCTCTGCGAAACCCTCCTCGCCACCCTCCCAACCCAAGCCACCCGCCGCGTCATCGACGTCGCCGGCGACGGCCGCAACAACGCCGGCCCGCCACCGGACCCGATCCGTGACCGTCTTGTCGCCGGAGGCGTAACGATCAACGGACTCTGCGTGTTGCACGAGGAGCCGGACCTGCTTCGGAGCTACACCGCAGAGGTGATCGGAGGATCGGGCGCGTTCGCCATTTCCTGTGCACGGTATGCGGACTTCGCGGAAGCGATGCAGTGGAAGCTTATGCGCGAAATCACATGACGTCTGATCGGGGTGTCGAACAAGCCCTGCGCCCGTGCTTGGAGCGGCGGCTTCATCGGCACGCCGGCGCATGTCTTTGCCGACACTGCCTCAGCCGGCGACTGTGCTTTCGAACGCCGACATGCTGCATTGCTAGACAGCCATAGCCACACTTCTTTTTCGTTTGCGGATCATTCCGGGCAAGACTCGTTTGGGGGATGCTGCTAAGGTCAGGTGCAGATCCGCGGAGACAATTATATGGGTAATCCGGTCGGCTTCGTCCCGCTGCCAAGTGGCGTCATCCTCACGCGGTACTACACCCGCATCAACGCGCTGACCAACGCGCAAGGCCAGGCCACCGACCTCATCACCCCGGATGAGGGGAGTGTCAGGGTCACCGGTATTACGGACGCGCCGCCGAGCAGCGGCACGCAGGTCGAGGCGGTGCTGTTCGATTACCGGGTCAGCGCCGGGGGTTTGCCGGAGACGCCCGGTGTCGTCGCCACGTCGGACCTCGAGCCGGGTATCGACCTGCATCAAACCGACAGCCTGGGCAACGAGCTGTACAGCTTCTCGGTGACGCTGCCGACCGCCGGGCTGGCGGCTGGCGTCTATGCGCTGCAGACCTTCAACTACACTCCGGCGTTTCTCCAAGCCAGCGGCGTGATCACACCGATCACCGTGTTCCAATACGACACCGGCACGGTCACGGTGCAGGAGTTCGAACCGTTCACCTACGTCGTGCACGAGGACACGGAGATCGTTTCGGCCGGTGCGGCGCAGACCAGCACGGCCGTCTACCTGCCGAACGCCAACACCTCGGTGCAGCTCTCCACCGACGGGCGTGACGTGGTGTGGACGTCCGGCACCGACCAATACGAGGAGAACGTGCAAACCGGGGTGACGGTCGACCTGACCACGACCGATCAGCCGGCGCCCGCGCTGCAAGCCACCCTCCGTCCGACCAATAACGGCACGGTCGCCTCGCCGGATCCGTTCGGCCCGGCCGGCAATGGCGCCTACGCGGCGATCAGCTATCCGAGCTTCGCCGAGGGCGGCGTTACCTTCGGCGCCACCCCCGATTTCGACTTCAACGCCAACGATGGCGCGCAGAACCCATTGCCCACGGCCACCGATTCCAGCGGCCACACGGCGGTGCTGCAGCCGTTCGGGACCACGCCGACGATGGTCGGCTACGCGGCCGCCGCGTCGGACAACGGCAACGCCGTGCTGGTGATCGACCCGTATGACGTCACCTACATCCCGTATGGCAGCAACAGCGCCACCTCGGCCTCGCCGCAATACTACGTGGTGTACCGCGACCCGGCGCCCACGCTGACCGCGGCCAAGGTCAGCGGCAGCAGCAGCTTCGAGGTGATGCTAGGCGCGAACGGCAGCGACACGCTGAGCGGGACGTCCAACGCGATCGGCCAGGCCGTCGAGATTGATCTCGGCGTCGCCGGGGACGAGGCGGCGACGGCGAACGTGCGCGCGGACGGGACGTGGCAGGCGGGCTTCACCCTGTCCGGCTACACCGGCCCGGCCACGCTCATCGTCAGCGTCAGCAGTGCCGCCGGCACGCCCACCAGCCTTACCGGCGGCTACCAGGTGATCGCGCCGCCGGCCGCCCCCGTGGTGACGTTCTACCTGCCGACAACGCCAAGCAACGACGATGATGGCTTCATCGAAGGCAACGCCGCGGCCGGCTCCACCGTCACGCTGTACGACACCAGCGGTGCGGTGCTCGAAACAACCACCACCCGCTCGAGCGGGGCGTTCCTCTTCAACAGCGTCATCCTGACCGAGGGCACCCACCAGCTGACGGAGACGGCCACGCTGAATGGGCTGACCAGCGTGCCGTCGGCGCCGACCGCCATCACCATCGACCTGACGCCGCCGGCAGCAATGGTGACCAGCCTCGTGGTGGCGGGCGACGACGACATCACGGTGGCGGAACAGACGGCGGCGGACATCACGGTGACGGGCACGATCTCCGCCCCGCTCGCGGCCGGCGAGTCGGTGGAAGTCGTCGGGCCGGACAACACGAAGGCGGTCGCGACGACCGGCGCCGACGGGCTGAGCTTCACCGCAAGCCTGCCGACCCCCGGGGGTCCCGGCACCGTCTCCGCCTACGCGCAGGACACGGCGGGCAACGTCACGGCGACCCTGAAGCAGGCGTTCAGCTTCGACACCGTCCGCAAGGTCGTGCCGATCGGCCAGGCGGTCATCGGCGCCGGTAGCGGCTTCGAGAGCACCGGCGCGAGCCTGTCCGACAACGGCACCATCGCCGCCTACACGGTCAGCCCGGCCGCGTCCTCCGAGGCCGAGCGGGCCGCCGTCACCGTCGCGGCGCCGGCGGCCCCGGAGGTTTACGTCACCAACTCGGTCACCGGGACGACGGTGGAGGCCTCCGCCGGCCTGCCCAGCGCGGACGACGCCAGCCTTTCGGGCGATGGCACCCGGCTCGTGGTGGAGGCGGTGTCCGGCGTTGCCCAGGTCGAATTGATCGACCTGGCCGCGGGCACGACCACCCTGCTCTCGCACGCCGCAGGTGCCCCGGCCACGCCCAGCGTGGATGGCGCCGAGGGCGGGAGCATCGCGCAGGATGGCGCTCACGCGGTATTCGACAGCGTTTCGCCCGATCTGGGCGGCGGGACGGCCGGCATCGACCAGGTCTACGAGGTGGCTGTGGCGGCCGGCACGACGCGGCTCGTCTCGGGAGTGGCGGGGGCGCCGGGCAACGGCAATTCCGTCGCGGGCAACGTGTCCGCCGATGGCAGTGTCGTGGTGTTCGGCAGCCAGGCCGCGGATCTCGGCCCCGCTGGCGGCGGGACCAGCCTTGAGGTCTACGCGGCGACGTTCGACGCCGCGGGGAACGAGACGATCGCCCTGGCCTCGGCCAATGCGCAGGGCACAGCGGCGAATGACGGCTCGGAGGACGCGACGGTGTCGGCGAACGGACGCTTCGTCCTGTTCGACAGCGCCGCCACCAACCTGGTGGCCGGCGCGGCGAGCGGCGCCCTCGAAGTATACCGGAAGGATCTGCAGACCGGGGCGCTCACCCTGGTTTCATCGACGGCCAGCGGCGTGGCAGCCAGCGACGATAGCGCGGCGGGTGGCATTTCGGATGACGGCAGCCTCGCCGTGTTCGCGACCGACGCGGCCAACCTCACCGGCAACCCCGATGGGAACAGCCAGGTGTTCGTCAAGAACCTGCTCACCGAAGCCGTGACCCTGGTCTCCGGCGCCGGGTTGTCGGGGGCGGACGGCGACAGTGACCAGCCCGCGATCTCCGGCGATGGCAGCACGGTCGCGTTCGACAGCAACGCGTCCGACCTGGTGCCGGGGATTGCGGGCGAGCAATCCTACGTGGCTGCGGTGGCCGCGCAGCCGCCCTGCTACTGCACCGGCACCCAAATCCTGACGCCGGGCGGCGAGGTGGCCGTGGAGAGCCTGGCAATCGGCGACACCGTGGTGAGCGCTTCCGGCGAGCATCGGCCGGTCAAGTGGATCGGCCATCGCAGCTACGCCGGCCGCTTCCTCGCCGCCAATCCGGGCGTGCAGCCGGTGCGGTTCTGCGCCGGCTCGCTGGGTGACGGCCTGCCCCGCCGCGATCTGCTCGTGTCGCCCGGCCACTCGATGGTCCTGGGCGGTCTCCTGATCCCGGCGCGGCACCTGACAAACGGCTCGACCGTTATCCAGGAACGCGGGCTGCAACAGGTCGACTACGTCCACGTCGAGCTGGACAGTCACGATGTGCTGCTGGCCGAGGGAGCCCCCTCCGAGAGCTTCATGGACGACGATAGCCGCGGGTTGTTCCACAACGGGTCCGAGTTCACGGCGATGTATCCGGATGCCCAGCCTGAAGGGGGCTTCTGTGCGCCACGCGTCGAGCATGGTCCGGAGTTGGAGGCGATCCGGCAGAGGATCATGCGCGTGGCCCGGGGAATGGCGCGCGTGACTCGTGCGAAGGTCGGAGCAGTGGCCGCAGCATGAGTTGCGGATGATGGCATGCAAAGGGGGTGGGGTAAGACCAGCGCCGGTTCCCTCACCGATGCATCCGGTCCCCCATCATCCGCGCCAGCACCGGCTCAATCGCCTCGCTCAACCTCACCTGCGCCTCCGCCGTCGGATGCAGCAGCGGGTCCGGCGGCACCAGATACCCGTCCAGGAACGCCGCCCGGTCCAGCTTGCCATCCCGCACGAACACTCCCGTCACGTCCACATACGTCACCAGCGGATCCTGCCCGGCGCCATACCGCATCGCCAGCCCGCGGTTGGTCGCCGCCGTCGTCTCGTCCACCCACGCCGACCGCTCGGACGGCAGCACCGAAAGCAGCAGCACCTTCGTCGCCGGCAGTCTGCGGTGTGCCTCCGCGATCACCGCCGCGATTCCGTCCAGCGTCTGCTCCGCCGACCAGTGTACCCGGCCGTTGTTGTTGGCGCCGATCAGCACCACCGCCGCCTTCGGCTGGATCCCGTCCACCTCGCCATGCTGCATGCGCCACAGCAGGCTGGCCGTCGTGTCGCCCTTGAAGCCGAGGTTCAGCGCGTTGCGGTCGCCGTAGAATCGCTGCCAGGCCGGAGCGAAGTCCCGCCACTCCGGCGGCCCGTGCTGCTCCCAATCCTGCGTGATGGAGTCGCCC
>CAXSEK010000181.1:4446-6535 GCA_964235625.1 uncultured Acetobacteraceae bacterium | reverse complement strand
TGCGCCGGCATGGCGGCGTGACCCCATACCCGGCCAAGTAACAGCGGAGCAACGCGATGGGACAGATGGTGAACGGCGCCTGGACCCCGGACGACCAGGTTCCGACCCGGGACGGTGCCTTCGTCCGGGCCGACAGCACCTTCCGCGGCATGATCGAGGCGGGTGGCGCGCTGGAGCCGGGCCGCTACCACCTCTACATCTCGCTCGCCTGCCCCTGGGCACACCGCACCCTGATCTACCGCACGCTACAGGGCCTGGAGGGCGCGATCGGCCTCTCCGTCACCCACTGGCTGATGGGCGAGCAAGGCTGGAATTTCGAACCCGGCGCCGGCGTGATCCTAGACCCGCTCGGCGCCCAAGCGATGCACGAGGTGTATCGCCGGGCGGACTCGCATTTCACCGGCCGGGCCAGCGTGCCGGTGCTGTGGGACAATCAGGCGGGCACGATCGTCAACAATGAATCGGCCGAGATCATCCGCATCTTCGACCGTGTCGGCACCCGACCCGGCGCGTTCTACCCGGAGGCGTTGCGGCCCGCGATCGATGCGGTGAACGAGCGCGTGTACGCCACGCTCAACAACGGCGTCTACCGCGCCGGCTTCGCCCGCAGCCAGGCGGCGTACGAGGCCGCCGTATTGCCCCTGTTCGACACGCTGGACTGGCTGGAGCAGCGCCTCGCCCGCACCCGGTTCGTGTGCGGCGACCAGGTGACGGAGGCGGATTGGCGCCTATTCACCACGCTGGTGCGGTTCGACAGCGTGTATGCCGGCCACTTCAAGTGCAACCTGCGCCGGATCGTGGACTACCCAAATTTGTGGGACTACACGCGCTCGCTCTACCAGGTGCCCGGCGTGACGCGGACCTGCGATTTCGGCCACATCAAGCGGCACTACTACATGAGCCACCCCTGGGTTAACCCGACACGCATCGTACCGGCCGGGCCGTTGCTGGACTGGTCGGCACCCGGCTCGCGGCTTTGGAAGCCTAGCTAGCCGAGACCTGGTCCAGCGCCGCCCTGGCGATGTCGCCGACGGTTTGCTCCCCGATATGCGGGCTCTCAAGTCCCTTCGCAGAACACGGCCAAGACCAGTGGCCCGGCTTCGGTCATGATGAAGCCCACGTCGTTGACCACGCCGGGCAAGCTGCCGGTCTTGGAGCCCCAACGCCGCCCCTCCGCGGGCGGGAGATGGCGCGCAATGCGCCGTGGGTTCTGCTGCTGCTCCAGCAGCGCCCGCATCTGCGCGCACGAACCCGGCTGAGCCGCCTGGTCGAGCATCACGGCGGACAGGACTGCGGCGTAGTCGTCAGGGGTGGCCCAATTTTCCTCCTCGCCGGCGAGCACGTGGCGGCCCCGCATCCGTCATCCGAGGGTCGAATTTCTTATGCCGAGATCGTGCATGGCCTCGTTCACCTGCCCGATCCCGACCCGGTCGATGAGGATGTTGGTGGCCGTGTTGTCGCTGATGCTCATCATCAGCGAGGCGAGGTCCGCGAGCGTGAGGGCGAGGCCGTCATGCAGGTTCGCGAGGATGCCGCTGCCGTCGGCCTTGTCTTCCGGCCGGAGGATGTGCTCGGCGCCCGGGGACTGCTCGCCCGCCTCGATCTGGCGGAACAGCTCGATCATGATGGCGATCTTGACCGTGCTCGCGGCGACGAAGCGTCGGCCGCCATGGTGGGAGAAGCGTTCGCCGCCGGGCGAGACGACCGAAACACCTATGACGGGGCCGGCCGCTTCGGCGAGCGCGATGATCTCCGTGAGCTTGGTCCAGTCGCCGGCCGTGGTCATCAGCTCGCCTCCCGGGTTTGCGGCCGCTCATGTCGGCCGCGGAGCTCGATCCATATCCGGCTCCATACCCTCACTCAGCCATCCGGGCCGCAATCCCGCAACCGGCACGATGGCATAAGCCACCGCGGGCGTTTGGCATCGCTCTTGCTGTAAGAACTGTGGCCATGGGGACCGGAGAGGCGATCCGGTCCGCACCGCCGCCCCACGCACAGCGACATGGAGCCGCCCCTTGCCGAAGAAGATGCATCTCGGGTTCGACTTCTCGTACAGCCACCTCGGTGGACGCTGGCGGGTGCCCGGCGG
>CAXSEK010000181.1:0-4346 GCA_964235625.1 uncultured Acetobacteraceae bacterium | reverse complement strand
TACTCCTCGTCGTTCATGCATCCCTACTACCTGGCACGGTTCATGAATTCGATGGATCACGTGACGGGCGGCCGCATGGCCATGAACCTGGTGGCGAGCACGCGGCCGGCGGATTTCGCGAATTACGGCTATGACGGGCTGATGGACCATGCCGACCGGTACGACCGCATGGAGGAACTCGTCGACGTTTGCCGTAAGCTGTGGGACGCGACCGAGCCCGATGCCGTGATCTGGGACCGCGACACGGGCCGGGTCGGCCAGCCGGACAAGGTGCATGCGATGTCGCACCGGGGCCGCTTCTTCAAGGTAGAAGGACCGATGAACACCCCGCCCTCGCCGCAGGGTCGGCCGGTGATCGTGCAGGCGGGCGGCTCGCCCCGCGGGATCCGCGCCTCCGCCTACGTCGCGGACGTGATCTTCGGGCCGGACATGGCCCTCGCCGCCCAGGTCAAGCACCGCGCGGCGCTCGATGCCGTGTTGCCGGAGTTTGGGCGGGACCCGGCGAAGGTCGGCATCCTGTGGCAGACCCCGATCGTGGTCGCCGAGACCGAGGCCGAAGCGGTGGCCCGGCGCGAGAGCCTGCTGACGTCGATCCCGCCCGAGGCCGTCGGCGCCTTCCTGTCCTACAACACCGGCTATGACCTCTCGACCCTGCCGCAGCGTTTCAAGCTGTCGGAGCTGCAGGCGGAGATCGTGGCCAAGAACGGCTCGCCGATGGGCATCCTGTTCGACCTCGCGCACAAGTTCGGCCCGGACGCCGAGATGACGCGGGAGGAGTTCCTCGAGCACGGGGCGCATTTCGCGACGTCCTACGACAAAACCGTGGCCGGCACCGGCAAGCAGATGGCCGATCACCTGGAAGAGGCCTTTGTCCAGACGGGCGAGCGGGGCGGTTTCATGCTGGGCCACACGGTGGCGCTGCGGCACGATCTGGCGGGAATCGTGGATCACCTGGTGCCCGAGTTGCAACGCCGCGGGCGCTTCCGCACGGCCTATACCGGGCGGACGCTGCGCGAGACCCTTGCGATCGAGTAGCGCGCCCGCCGCCGTTTTCGGCTGGGGGATTAACTCGGCAATAAGCAATCCGGCGCATCATCCACGGCGATGCCCCAACGACCGCCCCTCACCGTCAGTCCGACGTCAACAGTGCCGCTTTTGTGTGCCCGGCCTCGTATCTGCCGTGGACCGGCCTGGGCATGCTGATCGTCACCTCCACGCTCGCGATCGGGTTCGCGCTGCTCTGGCTGCATACGGGTCGCGTTCTCCGGTCAACCAGGGTTACCTTGGCAGCCAAGAAGGGTGCCCATGACCTGCTGCGGCACGCGATCGAGGTTGCGACACCCAATTTCGCCCTGTTCGATCCGTTGGGCCATCTGATCGCCTACAGCAGCAGCTACCGTGAGCTCCACAGGCAATGCTTCGCGACATTGAAGGAACCGCTCCGCTACGTCGACTTGATGCGCACCGCCGCACAACTGACCCATCCCGCGGGCGAGGTGGAGGCGGAAGTGGCCGTGAGAGTCGCTCGTCATTTCGGCGAGGCGAGCAGCGACTTCGAGCGGACATACGCGGATGGGCGGATCATGCGGGCCAGCAAACGGCGGCTGCCGGACGGCTGCGTCGCCGGCTACGCCATCGACATCACCGCATTGAAGCGGCGGGAGGCCATGGTCAGCAGCATCATATCGCATTTCGAGCAGGGTGCCGGCGCCTTGGCCGGATCCCTGTCCATCGCCTCGACCTTGTTGGAACGCACGGCACGCGACATGGCCACCGCAGCCGCCGAGTCCAATGAGCGGGCGGCGGCGGTGGCGCAAGCCGCTCGGGAGGCGACAGGGAGCGTGCAGACCGTAGTCGGCGCTGTGGAGCAGCTTGCCGCGTCGATCGAGGCGATCAACGCCGAGACCTCACGATCCGCCGGAATGGCAGCCCAGGCCGCGGGGGTGGCTCGTCACACCGACAGCGTCGTGCAGACCCTCGCTAAAGGGGCGAACGCCGTGGGCGCCGTGGTGGACCTGATAGATCAGGTCGCAGCACAGACCAAGTTGCTCGCCCTGAACGCCGCAATCGAAGCAGCCCGGGCAGGTGAGGCCGGGCAAGGGTTTGCCGTGGTCGCGGCGGAGGTGAAGAGCCTCGCCCAGCAGACCGCGACAGCCACCGGCCAGATACGGCAGCAGATCACAGGCATTCAGGATGCCACACAGCAAGCCGTCGCTGCCATCCGCAACATCAGCGAGATCATCGGCGGCGTGAGCGCCAGCGCCACCACAATCGCCGACGCCGTCGCCCAGCAGGACCTATCGACAGCGCAGATCGCCCGCACGATCTACGCCACTTCCGACAGCACGACCCTGGTCAGCGGACACGTCGCCGGCGTCAGCGCAGCGGCCACTAATACCCAGGGCGTGGCAGCGAACCTACTCACCTCCGTCAACGATCTTGCCGCGCAATCGCAGGACCTGGCGGGACAGGTCAGCGAATTCCTCGTCCGGCTACGGGCAGCCGCCTAGGCGTGGCGCCACGCAAGAGCGTGAACAGATGTTGGCCTCGGGAATACGGCGCCGTGCCGCACGATGTATTGTGAAAACGGATGAGTGGTGGGTGATGTTGGGTTCGAACCAACGACCGGCTGATTAAGAGTACGTTCCAATGCGGTCCGCTGACACTGCTTGACATGCCACCCCAGCAAGAGCGCGTCTCCGTGCGAACACGACACGGACACTGAAGGGCGACTGACTATGGCGGACGAGCTGACGGACAAGCTGGCGAAGGCTATGCCGGGGCATGAGACCGGCAACCGGATCACCTACGACGTGGACGTGAAAGGCTTCGGCGTTCGCGTCACATCAGCCGGCGCCAAGGCGTTCATCCTCAACTACAGGGCCGGCGGACGGGAGCGCCGCATCACGAGCGGGAGCCATCCCGACTGGAAGGGTCCGCCGCTCGGGAGCGTGCCAAGGATCTGAAACGCGAGGTGGACAGTGGCGGCGATCCGATGGGCGACCGCCACGCCGATCGCGCCGCCCCAACCGTAACGCCCTGGCCGACCGGTTCGAGGCCGAAACCTGGCCAAGCGCCGGGAGACGACCGCGGCGGACTATCTCTCAATCCTGCGCCTCTACATCCGTCCCTAGCTTGGCATCACCGCGTGATGGACGTGCGCCACTCGGACGTAGAGAAGCTGCATCGTACCATCGCCAAGACCGCTCCCTATCGGGCGAACCGGACCGTAGCCGTGCTGTCGAAGATACTGTCCCTCGCCGTGAAGTGGGAGATGCGGGTGGACAACCCGGCCCTCGGTATCGAGCGTGCCCCGGAGGAGAAGCGCGAGCGGTTCCTTACCACGGCGGAGATCGGGCGCCTGGCCGATGGGCTGGTTGGCCAGAGAGGATCACCACATTGGAAATTCGCTTCCTGCTGCTGACCGGGGCGCGGAAGGGCGAGACGCTGGCGCAAAGTGGACTGAGTTCGATCTCGAGGCGGGCGTGTGGATCAAGCCGAGCGCCCATACCAAGACGAAGAAGTCGCACCGGGTGCCGCTGTCCGCCCCGGCACGGGTGCTGCTGACCGAACTGCGCGCGAAGGTGCCTGCCCCCCGCCCGTTCCTGTTCCGACGTCGCTGCATCCGGCAAAGGACGCTAGGGGCAACGCCACGTTCGCACCCCTGACCGAGATTAAGCGGGTATGGGCAGCCGTTTCGCAGACGGCCGGGATCTCGGTCGAGGTCGCCAAGCTGACCCCGGCTGGCAAGCCTGTTCTGGACAAGGATGGCAAGCCCGTCATGGTCTGGCAGTCCACCGCCCGCATGCACGACCTGCGGCACATGTATGCCAGCATCCTCCCGTCCTCCGGGCTGTCGCTGCCCGTATCGGGCGCTGCTGGGCCACACGCAGGCGGCGACCACCCACCGGTATAGCCACCTAATGGATGACCCGCTGCGGGCCGCTATAGAGCGCGTGGGGGCGGTTGTGACTGGGGCGGGGAAGGCCGGGGCTGACGTGGTGCCGATGCGGCGGGGGGCGTGACAGGCAAATCGCGCTAGACCGGACTCATCCTGAGTGTGCGAAGCCGCAATGGCGAATGTAGTTGGCGCACTCGATTGAGGTGAACCGTTCGAGCAGTTTTCCAATGGTTGTCCATAGTTCTTCAACGGATCGGGTCCCGGCTTTTCGCAACAGCCGATTGAGCTTGGAGAAGGCCAGTTCGATCGGGTTTAGGTCGGGGCTGTAGGGCGGCAGGTAGAGCAGGGCCGCACCGGCGGCTTTGATCGCCTCCCGCACGCCGTCGATCTGTAAGCGTCCGACGGAGGCCGCGGATTACTGCTCGACGGTTGCTGCGGCTGTATT
>CAXSEK010000180.1:0-6546 GCA_964235625.1 uncultured Acetobacteraceae bacterium | reverse complement strand
AACGCCGAGCGGCCCATCCTACGCGGCATCTCGTTCACCGCAGCGCCCGGTGAGATCATCGGCGTCATCGGGCCATCTGCGTCGGGCAAGTCCACCCTACTGCGGCTGGTGCTGGGCATGGCGGAGGCAACCAGCGGCGGCGTGTTCCTCGACGCCCACAGCACATACCTCTGGAACCGCGAGGACTTCGCTCGCCACGTCGGCTATGTCCCGCAAGCTATCGCGTTGAGCGACGGCACAGTGGCGGAAACCATCGCCCGGGGTGCAGCGGACCCCGACCTTGACGCCGTGTTGGTGGCTGCGAAGCGCGCCGGCATCCACGCGGCGATCGGCGCCCTGCCGCACGGCTACGCCACGCCGATCTCCGGACGCGGCTTCACGCTGTCGGCGGGGCAGCGGCAACGGCTCGCCTTGGCCCGTGCGCTCTATGGCGACCCGCGGCTTATCATACTCGACGAGCCCAACGCCTTCCTTGACACCGCCGGCGAGGCGATGCTGGCCATCCTGCTCGCTCAATTGCGCGACCAAGGCGTGGGCGCGCTGGTCTCTGCGCATCGTCCATCGGTGCTGCGCGCCGCCCACAAGCTGCTGGTGCTGCGCGGCGGCCTGATTGAGCACTTCGGCAACACCGCCGACGTGCTGCGGCAGATGAACGGGCCCAAGTTCAGGATCGTGCAGCCAACACTCGCGCAGGCCGCGTCATGAAGACGCAAGCGCTGCGACAGGCGCGCAAGGTGGTCGTGCTCGGCCTGGCGGTGGCGCTATTCGTGACGCTGTTCGTCGACGTCGCCGTGCTCACGGTGCCGATCTATGACATGCAACTCTACGACCGGGTCCTGCTCAGCCGGAACATGAACACCGTCGCCATGCTGTCCGTCGCCTGCGTTACGGGGCTGCTGCTGTACGGGATCTTCGACTATCTACGCTCTGCCGCCCTGGTCGCCATCGCCGAGGGCGTCAACCGGGCGCTGAGCACCTCCGTGCTGGAGGCCGGTGTGCGCCACAGCCTGGGCGGGCAGGCAGCCGCTGGCGGCGAGGCGCTGCGCGACCTCAACGAAATTCGCGGCTTCCTGTCGTCTGGCGCCGTCTCCGTGCCGCTGGATGCGCTGTGCACGCCGTTGCTGCTAGCCGTCATGTTCATGCTGCACCCGGCGTTCGGCTGGATCGGCATCACCGGCATCGCCCTGCTCGTCATCATGGGCATCCTGAGCGACGCGCTGGTGCGCCCGGCGGTAACCGCGGCGGCGCAACAGCGGTCGCAGGCTGGCAACCAACTCGCGGCTAGCCTGCGCGAGGCGGACCTCACGGAGGGCCTCGGAATGTTGCCGGCGATCACGACCCGCTGGGCCCGCCGGCATGGCGCCGCGCTGGTCCAGATGCGGAGCGCCGGTCACCGCTCTGACAATGCCGCCGCTGTGGCCAAGGTCATGCGGCTCGCCCTGCAGGCCGGCGTTATGGCGATGGGCGCCGTGCTGATCCTGTCCAACCAGGCGTCGCCGGGTAGCTTAATGGGCGCCAACCTCCTGCTCAGCAAGGTGCTCGGCCCATTTGACACACTGGTGTCAAGCTGGCGCCGCTGGATCAGTGCAGCCGCAGCCTGGCACCGTATCACAGCGCTATTGTCAACACAGGAAGCAGCCTTCACCGCCATGCCGGCAAACGTGCCGGGCGAAATGGGCCTGGTGCTGCACGAGATTGGATTCGCCGAGCCGAAGACCGGCCGGATGCTACTGCAGGACGTTGAACTGCATCTGCCCCCCGGCACGGCAACGGCGCTGGTCGGCCCCAACGGCGCCGGCAAATCCACTCTGCTGCGGCTTATTGTCGGCTTGCTGCCACCCGCAACGGGGTGCCTGCGGCTGAACGGCACCTCGCTTGCCGCCGTCGACCGAAGCGGCATTGGCTATCTACCCCAAGGCGTGCACCTGCTCGACGGCACCGTGATGGAAAATGTCGCGCGTTTCCAAGATGCTCCCGTCGATATGGTGGTAGCGGCGACCTCAATCGTCGGTGTGCACAGCCTGGTCGGACGCTTACGAAAGGGCTATGGCACCCGCATCGGCCAAGACGCATTGTCGCTCTCCGGCGGCCAGCAACAGCGCGTCGGCTTGGCGCGCGCGCTGTTCGGCACGCCGCTGCTGCTCGGGCTGGACGAGCCTGATGCTAGCCTCGACCATGTTGGCGAGGACGCCCTGCTCGAGGCGATCGCGGCGGCCCGCAAAGCCGGCGGCGTAGTCGTGGTGGCAACCCACCGGGCCAAGCTGCTGGCCGCGATGGACCTCATTGTGACAGTGCGCGACGGCCGCATCGAGTCCGTCAAGGCGCCGGCCCAAGCAGCGCAGACCCAGCGACAGCCTGCGACCGCGTAACGGAAAGGCAAGCCAAACCATGGTGATCGCGACGACCCTAACCGGTACGGAGGCTGCGGCCGACGCCTATCACGCGCCGTCCCTGCGCCGCATCGCGCTGTGGAGCGTGCTTACCGTGGTGCTGGGCATTGGCGGTCTGGGCATTTGGGCAGCGTTGACCCAACTGGACAGCGCAGTGCCCGCCACGGGGCAGTTCGTCGCCGCCGGCAAGCGCAAGACGGTGACCTTGGCGGATTCCGGCACCCTTAAAACGCTACTGGTCCATGAGGGCGACCGCGTCACCGCCGGACAGCCGCTGCTGCTGCTGGACGATGTGCAGGCCCGCGCCATCATGAAACAGGCGGAGGCGCAATCCTGGGGCGCCATCGCCAAAACGGCCCGCTTAGACGCCGAGATGCACGACCGCCGGGTCATCAGCTTTCCCGACAATCTGCTGCAGGCCGCCAGCCAGGACCTGCCGATCGGCGCACTTGTGCAAGGCGAGCGGGCGCTGTTCGCCTCGCGCTGGGACACCTTCGACGGCAACGCACGGGTCACCGGCCGCAAGGTGCAGCAATTGCAGGCGCAGATTGTCGCCCTGCAGGTCCAGCGGCAAACCCTCGACACCAGGCTTATGCTCACCGAGGATGAAGCCCGTGGCGTCGACACGCTGCTCAAGGACGGCTTCGCCCCGCGCACCCAGGCGCTGGCGATCCACCGCGCGATCGCCGAACTCCAAGGCGCCGTCGGCGACGCTGATGGGCGGTTCATCCAGGCGCAACAGGCCATCGAGCAAGAAAAGCTGCAACTAACGGGGATCGTGGAGACCCGTCACGCCGATGCGGCGCACGACATGCAGGATGCCAAGATGTTGCTCGCCGACGTGGCGCAACGGCTGACCGCAACCCGCAGTCAGTTAGACCACAGCACCGTCACGGCGCCAGAGGACGGTGCTGTGACCGACATCAAGGCGTTCACCCCGGGCAGCAGCATCATGGCGGGGCAGCCCGTGCTCGACATCGTGCCCGGCGACGGACGCTTACTCATTGAAGCATCGGTGCCGCCGACCGAGATTGAGCACGTCCACCGCGGCCAACGGGTCAACGTCCGGCTGTCCGCCTACAAGGCGCACCGCGTGCCCACCGTCACGGGGCGCCTAGTGTATGTCGGTGCCGACCGCCAGCCGGACGCGCACGGCGACCCCGTGTTCCTAGTGCGCGCCGAGCTCGACCCGGACGCCCTCAAACCCTACCCCGGGGTCGTGGCCTATGCGGGCATGCCGGCCGACGTGCTGATCATCGGCGGCGAACGCACGGCACTGGACTTCCTGATCTCGCCGATCCGCGACGGCATGCGCGGCGGCATGCGCGAGGATTAACCGTGGCACTCGGCCGCCGCCGGCTGATCGCAGAGCTGTGCGCAACATTGGCCGCGCCAGGTGCGCAAGCCGCGAGCCTGCCTGAGCCACAACGCGTCTCGCTCGCCGACCTGGGCGGACAGCCAGGCATCGCCGCAGACGCCGCCCCCTTGTTCCGCGCAGCACTCGCGCGGCTGCGGCCCGGCGGCGTGTTGCACATCCCCGCGGGCATCTGGCGCTTCGCCCAACAAGACGGCGTCGCGGTGAGCGTCAGCAGCCTCGACAACCTGACCATCGACGGACCGGGCGCCCAGCTTTTGTTCAGCGGCCGGGTCAAGCCGTTCGTGTTCACCGCCTGCCGCGCGCCAACCGTGCGCGGCCTCACCATCGACTGGACGCGCATGCCATTCTCCCAGGGCGAGGTGGTGCGCATCGGTCCCGGCGGCCGTGCGGCAGAGCTGCAGATCGATCCGGACTATCCAATCGACGGCTCCGAAACCGTCAGCGCCATCGCCACCTACGAGCGCGCCACGGGGCTGATGGCGCGCGGCGGCCTCGACGCCTACGACGTGGTCGACGGAGTGATCCGCGTGGGCACGCAACGCCTGGCGCTCAACTTCAACCGCTTTCTGCCACTGCGGCCCGGCGACACAGTGGTGTTGCGGCACGCGCTGTACGGCGCCAACGCGCTGTCGTTCGTCCGCTGCAGCGACGTGGCGGTCGAGGACGTGACCATCCGCAGCGTCCCAGGGATGGGTGTGTACGCCGACCATTGCGAAGGAGCGTCGGTGCGGCGTCTCGTGATTGCCCGTCCACCAGGCAGCTCCCGGTTAATGACCACCACGGCGGATGGCGTGCATTGCAACGCCTGCAACGGACAGATCGCCGTGACAGACTGCGTAATGTCCGGCATGGGCGACGATTGCGTGAACGTCCACGGCAAATACGTCCGCATCACCCAGCGCGTCGACGCTCGCACCGCCGTGGTTGCCACCTCCCCCGGCGCCCTGGCCGGGCCGCCGCATGCAACCCCAGCCGGCGACCGCATGGACGTGGTCGCCGCCGGCTCGCTGGACACCCGCGCCAGCCTAGTCGTGGTGGCGGCCGAACCCACCGGCAACGGCCTCACTACCCTGCATCTCGACCATGACCTGCCGCCGGACATCCTAGTCGGCGACTACGTCTTTGATGCCCAGACCCGGTCCAAGGTAAGCATCTCCGGCTGCCGCTTCGCCGGTAACCGCGCGCGCGGCGTGCTGGCCCACAGCGACGCCGTCATCGAGCACTGCCACTTCGCCGGCCAGTCGGCGGAAGCGATCCTGCTGCTGCCGGACGCGCGCTTCATGGAAGGCCCGGCCGCCGAGCGTGTCGCAGTACGCGGCAACGACATCCTCGACTCTCAACGATTGGGCGGCCGCAGCGGCGCGATCCGCGTGGATGTGGGATTGGCCGGGGAGCCTAGTCCCTGGCCGGTCAACCGCAACGTCGCCGTTACAGACAACCGCTTTGACGCACTCACCGGGCCTGCGCTGTTCGCCCGGTCAACCGCCGGCCTGGTGTTTGCCGGCAACCGCATCGACCGTGCCAGCACTCAAGCCATCGTCCTGAAGGACGTCCGCGACGTGCGCATCGCCAACAACGTGTGCACGCCCCCCGCCGCCGTCGTGATGGAGACATCCGACCAGCCGCACATCACCCTCACCGGCAATGTGGGGCTGCAGACGACCTGACCCGCACCCGCTACATCCCAATCGCGCGCTTATACAATCCAGCAGGGTCTCTTGCTCCTCCACCTCCGAGGGCTCCTTCTTGAGCAGCCGCAGCAACTGCTTCAACACCGCCACATCAAACCCTGCCGACTTGCTCTCAGCAAAGATGTCTTTGATGTCGTTGCCCAGTGCCTTGCGTTCCTCCTCCAGCCGCTCAACCCGTTCAATGAACGACAGCAGCCGGTCCGCGGCGATGCCCCCTACCTTGGTATCAGGGTCGGCCTCCTGCAATCGTCCGCCCCGTTCCGCGGTGCGCCTGCCGGAGCGAAACCGGCGTAGCATAGGGCGAACCCTGCTCCACCCGCGTGTGTAGACGGAGACTTTGCCAGGGCAAAAGGGGGTCTGGGGAGCAGCGGGTGCGCCAGGCGAAGCTGGCGCGGTCCAGCGGGTGGAAGTCCCGCCCGGGTAAGGCGTAGCGAGCCGCCCGGTAGCGAGTGTTGCAGGTCCGACCGGTAACGGCGGGGTTGAAGCGTACACAGCGATCATGTGAGGAATGGGATTGAGCCACGTAATTACTGAAGTCGCAGAGGCCGAGCCTGTCCGTTGTGGCGAAGGCAACATGAACGGCGCCGTTATGCGAGGCGCCGCCGGTCTGCCGGGGTCTGAGGCCATTTCGCGCATGAAGGGACCGTGTCGGAACCTGGGAAGCCCCGTCGGGGCCTCCGGTAAGGTCACCGGAGGGGGACAGTGGCAAGGGACGACCGAAGCCGCTGGCCGAGCTGAGACGGGGTGGCGGATCGGGGTGTAGTACCGATGATGGGGGCGAAGGCAACGAGCCAACCGGAGGGAAGGCCCCGACCTGAGAGGAATCTGGGTGGGTCGGCGAGGGACCGGACGCAGGGCCGGGTATCTCTGCCAGCCAAACTCGCCCAGGTGAACTCGCCCAGGTGAACGAGGCGGCGCGGCGATCGCGCCAGACCCGCTTCACGGCGCTGCTGCACCACGTGGACGACGAAGCGCTCCATCGGGCGTTCCGGCGGCAACGGCGGGCAGCAAGCGCCGGGGTGGATGGGGTGACGTAAGCGTCCGACGGAGGCCGCGGATTACTGCTCGACGGTTGCTGCGGCTGTAT
>CAXSEK010000179.1:0-6551 GCA_964235625.1 uncultured Acetobacteraceae bacterium | reverse complement strand
CCAAGCTATCTACGCGCATCACGTCTTGCACGGGACAGGGACGTTCGAGGAAACACCGCCTTCTCTTGAAGGGATGACGGCACGCTTCGAGTCGGGCACCCGCCGCGGATGGGGCTGGCTGGTCGCAACCGACACGACCGGCGTGCTGGGGTATGCCTACTACGCCCAGATCCGCGACCGGACCGCATACCGCTTCACTGCGGAGGACAGTATATATGTACGGGAAGACGTGCGCGGGCAGGGGGTCGGCAAGGCGCTCGTGCTGAGACTCCTGTCGGATGCCGAGCAGGCCGGGTTCCGCCAGATGGTGGCCGTCATCGGCGACAGCGAGAACGTGGGCTCCGTCGGCATGCACGCCTCGCTCGGCTTCCACCACGTGGGCACACTCCGTGCCGTGGGCCTTAAGTTCGGGCGCTGGCTCGACACGGTCTACATGCAGAAGCCCCTCGGACCCGGAGATGACGGCATTCCCGACTAGGCGCCGGGTGAGATGTTCGCAGCCGAGCGGCCCGCAGCCCGGCTCAGTGAGCGTCGCCCCAACTACGGCCCTTCCCCGTCTCGACCACGAGCGGCACGGACAGTGTCGCCGCGTTCTGCATCACATCCCGCGCCACCTCGGCCAGCCTGTCCGCCTCGTCCACCGGTGCCTCGAACAGCAGTTCGTCATGCACCTGCAGCAGCATGCGACCCCGTAGCCCCGCGGCAGCCAGGGCACCCGGCAGCCGCACCATTGCACGCTTGATGATGTCGGCCGCGCCGCCCTGCAGCGGCGCATTGCTCGCCTGGCGCTCGGCATAGCCCCGCTTGGCCGGGTTGCGGTCGGCGATGCCAGGGATCCAGCAACGCCGACCGAATGGGGTCAGCACGAAGCCGCGCATGCGCGCCTCCTCTCGCGTACTCTCCATGTAGGCACGAATGCCCGGGTAGCGCAGGAAGTAGCTGTCGATGTAGCTCTTGGCCTCGCCAGGCTCGATGCCCAACTGACGGCCGAGTCCGAAGGCGCTGATGCCGTAGATGATGCCGAAATTGATCGCCTTGGCCCGGCGGCGGATTTCGCCGGTCATCGCCACCATCGGCACGCCGAACACCTCGCTCGCCGTCCGGCTATGGATGTCCTGCCCCAGGGCGAATGCCTCGCTCAACGCCGGCACGTCCGCCACATGGGCCAGCAGCCGCAACTCGATCTGCGAGTAATCGGCACTGACCAGCACGTGGCCGGGTGCGGCCACGAACGCCTGGCGGATGCGCCCGCCCTCCTCGGTGCGGATCGGGATGTTCTGCAGGTTCGGGTCGTTGGACGACAGCCGCCCCGTCGCCGCCGCCGCCATGGCGTAGGTGGTGTGCACCCGGCCGGTGGTGCGGTTGATCTCCGTCACCAAGGCGTCCGCGTAGGTGGATTTCAGCTTGGCCAATTGGCGCCATTCCAGGATGCGGCCCGGCAACTCCGCACCACCCTCCGCCAACTGCTGCAGCACCGCGGCGTCCGTCCCCCAGGTGCCGCTGCTGGTGCGGCGCCCGCCCGGCAGCTTCATCTCGTCGAACAGGATCTCGCCCAGCACCTTCGGGCTTCCCAGGTTGAACGGGCGGCCAGCCAGCACGTGGATGTCTGCCTCCGCCGCCGCCATCCGCGCACCAAAATCGGCGGAGAGGCGGCGCAGCTCCTCCTCGTCCACCATGATGCCGGCCCGTTCCATCCCGGCCAGCACGGGGATCAGCGCCCGTTCCATCCGCTCATACAGCGCCGTCGCCTTGGCATCCGCCAGCCGGGGCCGCAGCAGATGCCGCAGCCGCAACACGCAATCCGCCGCCTCTGCCACGTGGGCCGCCGCCCGCTCCGCCGGCACGTTGGACAGCAGCAGCCGGGCCCGCCCGGTCCCGGTGGCACTGTCCAGCGTGGTCACAATGTGTCCGAGATGCAGGCGCGACAGGTCCTCCAGCGCGTGGCCGTGCGCGCCCGCATCCTGGGCGAAGGACAGCAGCATGGCGTCGTCCACCGCCGCCGCGTTGGCGAACCCCGCCGCGTCCAGCGCCCGCAGGCCCGCCTTCGCGTCGTGGAACACCTTCAGCACGGCGCGGTCGGCCAGCACCGGGTCGAGCGCCGCGCGGGCCTCCGCCAGCGCCACTTGAAGCACCGGCCGGTCCAGGTCACCCTGGTGCCCAAGCGGCAGATAGCCCGCCTGCCCCTGCGCCGTCGCCAGCCCCAGCCCGACCAGCCCGGCCGCGTCCACCGCCGGGTGCACCGCCAGCAACCCGCCTTGCCGCGCTGCCTCCAGCACCGTCGCCAGCGCCGGCAGGTCCGCCAGCACGGCGTAGGGGCCGAACGGCTGCACCGTCTCCTCCTTGGCAGGCGGCGGTGCGTCCTCCCCCACCGGCCCGTCCAGCCCCAGCCGGGTCGCGGTGGAGCGGAACCCCATCCCGTGCAGCCAGCCGGCCAGCGCCGCCCGGTCCGGCTCGCGCACGCCCAGCGTCTCGAGCGGCTCCGGCATCGGTGCGTCGTCGCGCAGGATCACCAGTTGGCGGGACAGCCGGGCCTGGTCAGCATGGGTGATCAGCAGCTCGCGCCGCTTGGACGGCTTCATCGCCGGCGCGGCGGCCAGCACGCCCTCCAGGTCCCCGAACTCGGACAGCAGCTGGCACGCGGTCTTCGGCCCGATGCCGGGTACGCCGGGCACGTTGTCCACGCTGTCGCCCATCAGGGCCAGCAGGTCAGTCATCGCCTCCGGCCCGCAGCCGAACTTCTCGCGTACCTCGTCGGGACCAATCGCCTTCTGCTTTATCGGGTCCTGCATGATGACGCCGGGCCGGATCAGCTGCATTAGGTCCTTGTCGGAGGACACGATCGTCACCTCGCCCCCGGCCGCCACCGCTGCCTTGGTATAGGCGGCGATCAGGTCGTCCGCCTCCCAATCCACCAGCTCGATCGCCGGCACATTGAACGCGGCCGTCGCGTCCCGCACCAGGGCGAATTGCGGGATCAGTTCGGAGGGCGGCTCCGGCCGCTGCGCCTTATACTTGTCGTAGATCCGGTTGCGGAACGTGGCCCGCCCGGCGTCGAAGATCACCGCCAGGTGGCTGCCGACATGGTCCTTCAGCAGCCGTGCCAGCATGTTGGTGAAGCCGAACACGGCGTTCACCGGTACGCCGTCCGGCCGCGTCATCGGCGGCAGGGCGTGGAAGGCGCGGAAGATAAAGCCCGAGCCATCGACCAGCACCAGGTGCAGCGGCGCTGCCTTCGGAGTGGCGTCTGGTTCCACGAGCGCGCTCAGTGCTCGTCATCCTCGGCGCCCGGGTTCAGCACGAACACCCGCGAGCAATACGGGCAGAACGTCTGCTCGTGCACGATCCGCAGCCACACCCGCGGATGCCCCAGCCCGGCGCTGCCGCCGTCGCACGCGACCACGCGCGTATCGACATGGATGGTCTCGGGCTCGCCGGAGGGCATGCCCGGCGGCGTCTTGGGCGTGTCTACGCCGAACGGCATGTGAACCTCGACTGGAACAGGGGGCCCTCCGATGATAGCGGTAGCGGCCATGAGTTCAACCGTCCGCTTCCTGCTCGCCGCCACGCTGGCCCTGGGGCTCGGTGGCTGCGCAGACCGCCTGCCGCCCTACGGCACGCCGGGCACGCCGCTCGCCCTGCACCCCGTGCCCGACGAGGTGTTCACCCTGCCCGACGGCACCCGCCTGCCGGCCAGCGTGTGGCTGCCCCCGGCCGGCCAGCCGCCCATGGCCGTCATCCTCGCCCTGCACGGCTTCAACGACAGCCGCGACCAGTGGAACCTCCCGGCCCCGGTCCTCGCCACCGCCGGCATCGCCGTCTACGCCCCGGACCAGCGCGGCTTCGGCGACACCGCCACTCGCGAGACCTGGCCCGGCACCGACGCCCTGGTGAACGATGCCGACGCCATGGCCCGGGACCTACACCGCCGCTACCCGGCGACCCCGCTCTACGTGATGGGCGAGAGCATGGGCGGCGCCACCGCACTTGACCTCGCCGCCCGCCCGAACGGCCCGCCCATCACGGGCACCATCATGCTCTCGCCGGCCGTATGGGGCCGCCCCGAGCAGGGCTTTGTGCTCGCCAGCGCCCTCGCCGTCGCCAACGGCGTCGCCCCGAACTACCGCATCACCGCCGGCGACGTCCCCGTTCGCGTCCACGCCAGCGACAACCGCGAGGCCCTGATCGCCCTCTCCCGCGACCCGCTGACGATCCGCAGCACGCAGGTATCGGTGCTGAAGGGCCTGGTGGACCTGATGGACTCGGCCCAGGCCGCCGCCCCCTCCGTCCACGGCCGCACCCTGATCGCCTACGGCGCGCACGACGAACTCGTCCCCGCCAGCGCCATGGCCGTCGCCTGGGCCCATCTCCCCCCCAACACGCGCCGCGCTGTCTACCCGAACGGCTACCACTTGCTGATGCGCGACCTGGACCGCCAAGCCCCGATCAACGACGTGATAGCCTGGATCACCCACCCCGACGCCCTGCTCCCCTCCGGCGCCGACATCGCCGCCTCCGCCTGGGCGTCACGCTTCAATCCAGGGGGTGGCTTCGAGTTCTAGCCTGCGGTATAGCCATGTCGCGGGACCCGTAGCTCAGCTGGATAGAGCGTCGCCCTCCGAAGGCGAAGGTCGCACGTTCGAATCGTGTCGGGTCCGCCAATCCTTGGAATGAATTGGTGTGATATTCGCCGCCTGGCGGATGCCGGTCGTGGGGGCGCGCCGAGTCACAAGGTGGCGATGGTGCCCGCGCGGCCAGGGGCGGGTTTTCGAGCGGTGCCAAACCGCTTTCGCCCGGTCCTGAGTCGTCCACTACGGATCGCCGCGGAACCTGCCATGGACACGGCCAGTCGGCGCTGTCGTGCTGTTTCGATGTCCGATCGCCCCGTCCGCATCGTCTATGCCCGCCCACCCAGCAAGCGCCCGGTCGCGACGGCGAGCAAGCACGCGTCGGCGGTCAGGCAGGTGGACACGGCGGTCCTGTCGTCCTCGGCAGCCATCGCGGCCTTTCTCGACCTGCTCGCGGCGTGGAAGCTGGCACCGTCGCGCGGGTGGCGCATGTTGACCGGACTTGGCTACCGCGCCGGCTCGCTCACACCCGAGCAGATCGCGAGGGTGCAGCACCTGATGGCGGTCGACGCCGACATGCGTTCGATCCGCGGCGACACGGTCGGCGAATGGATGGTGACCGGCAACGGCGCCGCGGTCCTGGCGGGGTCGGCGCCGGTGGACTTCCTGACCCGGGCTGGAGCACCGGGTTACGAGGCCCTGTCGCGGCAGGTCAGGGTCTGGGCAAGACTGTGAGGGCCTCACCGTTTGCCGGCCACCATGGTGGGCATGGAGCGATGGGAGGCGTGCGTATTTTCCGAACCTGTTCACAACCGATTCCACCGCCGCCGGCATATGGCCGAACTGCGACCGTCTTGGCCGAAGCCGGATGGAAGTCACGCTTCACCCATAGAACCATTCTCTGCGTCATCCCTCTTACCGCGATCGCCAATCCGCCGCCCAATACGTTGCGAAGGTCTGCTTACCCGATGCTTCGAACCCGGCGAGCCAGGCTGGCAGGATGTCGGGGTCCGCGCGGAAATACAGCGGCATCGCTAGCAGCTTGCTGCTGTAGAGATGCTGCATCTCCGTCCACAGTGCCTGCTGCTTGGTCGGGTCGAGCTCGTATTGTGCGGCGTCGACAGCGGTATCCAGCGCCTTGTCGCTGACGCCGCCGTAGTTCTGGCCGCCCCAATTATTGCCCTTCGCCGGGATGTACGGCGTGGTCAGGCGGATCGGCGGCAGGTCCACCTCGCCGGTCCAGGCGAACTCCGCCAGCCCGGTAAATTCGCGATGCTTGAGCAATTGGCCGAAAAAAGTGCGCGACGGCTGGTTCTTGATCACCACTTCCACGCCGACCGCCTTCCACTGGCTCTGCATCACCTGCTGCGTCAGCTCGCGCACCCGATTGCCGGAGGTGGAGGCGAAATCGAAGCTCAGCCGCTCGCCCCGCGCGTTGCGGCGGATGCCGTCGGGGCCCGGGCTCCACCCTGCCTGCTCCAGCAGGGTGCGGGCCCGTGCTGGGTCAAAGCCATAGAGCGGGATGGCGGCGTCGTAATGGTCGTCCAATGCGTTGATGAAGGTGCGGGCAATCTCGGCATGCCCGGCGAACAGCCGGTCCACGATCGCCCCGACGTCGACGGCTCTCAGCAGCGCCTCGCGCACCCGCTGATCCTGCAGGATCGGGTTGTCTGCATTCGTCTCGATGTGCTCGTAGTTGAGTTGCGGTTCGTAGTTGAAGCGGAAGCGGTCGCCCGCCGATTTCTGCAACGCGATCGCTTGGTCGATCGACAGCCCGATGCCGGACGGCGTCATGTCCACGTCACCGGACAGCAGGTTCGCCTGCAGCGCCGCCGTGTTCTCCAGCAGCCGCACGGTGATGCCGGCGAGCCCGGGCTTCGGTCCCGCCCAATACGGGTTCGGCCGGTAGCCGATGCTGCTGTTGGACTGGTAGTCCGCCACCACGAACGGCCCGTTCCAAAGGCCTGGGTTGAGCGGGTCACGGTT
>CAXSEK010000178.1:0-6609 GCA_964235625.1 uncultured Acetobacteraceae bacterium | reverse complement strand
TCGGCGTCCGGCAACGTTGCCGCCCAGCGGCGGGCGGCGGTGTGGATGCGGCCGGCATTGCCGCTGGCCAGCGCGGCGCGCAGGCGGTCCACGCGGGACAAGCCGAACAGGCCGCGCAGTTCGCGGCCGACTGCCGCCAACACCAGGCCGAAGCCGGAGATGGCGATGGCGAGGGTGAGGCAGCCGAGCCACAGCGCGCGGTCGAACTCCTGAGCCACAAAATTGCCGGTCTGCAGCGCGGCCAGGCCGACGACAAGGATGGTGACTCCGGCCAAGGACAGTGTGGCGCCGCCGGTGCGCGGGGCCGGGTCGATGACCGGTTCAGCGATGGGCATCTCGGGTTCGAGCCGAGGGGCCGCGCGATCCTCGATGATGATCCGAGGGCCAGAGGGGCGGACTGGAGTTTGCAGGGGTGGCATCACAACAGGTCGTCCAGCAAGAAGGTCAGCAGGGCGTCCAGCTCGATCTGCGGCACGCCGCCCCGGCCGGCGCCCGGCAGGCGGGTCGGCTCGAGGTCCGGCAAATCGAAGAACTCTCCCGCCCAGAACGCTGCGTCAGGCGGCGCGTCCGGGACCTCGCCGGGATAAGACAGGCCGACCCCCTGCCCCGCGATCCGGCCGCGTACGGCGGACACGCTGCGGCCGCCCAACATCATGGTCGCGTCCTCGGTGCAACGGATCGAGGCGATGGCGAAATGCCGGGTCACCACGTCTCCGCCGGCCGGCGTCAGGGCGGCCATCAGCGCCCGCAGATTGCCGCGTTGGCGGCTGGCGACGTGGTCTGCCTTGGTCACGGCGTAGGCGACCCGGCGGATCACCGGCGAGGGCAGGCGCAGGGCGAGCAGGGCGGACAACGCCTCGGACCAGGAGAAGCGCCAGCGGAGCGCGCCGCTGGCCGCGGCCAGAGCCGCCTGGGCGTCGGCGAAGCTGGCGGGGCCGGCATGCAGCGCGGTAAGCAGATCGGCCAGCACCACCATGCGGTCGAGATGGCCGAACAGGGGTGAGACGAGGTCCTCCCGCACACGGGCGCGGTAGGCGTCGTACCTCTCGGCCATCAAGCGCTGCAACCCGCCGGTGCCGCGCATCGGAAAGAACTGGATCCAGGGCGGCTCGGCGCCGGGGGCGGGCATCAGGAAGCGGCCGGGTTGCAGCAACGCAAGCCCATCCTCGTTGCGCAGGCGGTGCAGGACCTCGCGATACAGGCGGTGGCCGGCCTTGGCCAGCGAGTCGTCCGCGGCGGCGCCGGCCGGCAGCCCGGTTGCGAAGTGCAGGAAGGGCTGGGCCGCCGCCTGCCCGTCCAGCCGGCGGAGTGTCGCCTCCGACCAGGCGGCAAAGTCCGTGGCGAGCAAAGGCAGGTCCAGCAGCCATTCACCGGGGTAGTCCAGCAGCTCTAGCCGCAGCTTGCGGGCGGGGAGCGCGGCGGCCAAGCCGGCCCGCGGCACGGTCAGGTCGAGCGCCAGCAGCGAGACGGCGCCGGTGCGGGCGGGCCAGGCGGGCGGGTCTGCGGCGAGGGCCTGTAGGTGGGCCATCTCGTCGAAGCGCGGGATCGACCCGGCCCCGGCGGGCGCCAGCTGCACGCCGAGGCGGCGGCCGGCGAGCTTGGCCGACAGTGCCGGGAGTGTGGGCAGCCCGGCGCCCGCGGCCAACAGGTTGGCGGCGAGCGACGTGATGAACGCCGTCTTGCCGGCGCGCGCCAATCCGGTGACACCGATCCGTACGGTGCCGCCGACTAGGTCAGTGAGGGACGGTATCAGTGATTGCGTTCGATCAGCTCGATCTTGTAGCCGTCCGGATCCTCGACGAAGGCGATCACGGTGGTGCCGTGCTGCACCGGGCCGGCCTCGCGCGTGACCTTACCGCCGCCAGCCCGTACCGACTCGCATGCCGCCTTCACGTCAGGCACGCCGACGGCGAGGTGGCCGAAGCCGGTGCCGACCTCATAGCCGTCATCCTGGCCATAGTTATAGGTCAGCTCGATCTCCGCCTGATCCGGGTTTCCCGCGTAGCCGACGAACACCAGGGTGTATTTGCCACCGGGCACGTCGTTGCGGCGCAGCTCCTTCATCCCCATCAGCTTCGTGTAGAATTCGATGCTTCTGTCGAGGTTCTTCACGCGGATCATCGTGTGCAGAAAGCGGCTCATGGCGTTTCTCCGGTGTTGGGGTCCAGGCCGAGCAGGAACTGCCCGGCGGCATCCGCCCGTGCCACGCAAGACGCACGGTCGGTGAACAGAGTTCCTCCCGCCTCGAACGCGATGCCCCGCAGCCCGGCGGACGCGGCGGCGTCGATCGTGCGGGGGCCGATCGTGGGCAGGTCGGCGCGGCGGTCCTGCCCCGGCTTGACCAGCTTGACCAATACGCCGCCGAGGCCCAGCCGGCGTAGTGCGCCCGCGCGCGCGAGCATGGCGTCGGTCCCCTCAATCGCCTCCACCGCCAGCACCACGCCACCCTGCACGACGCAGCCCTGGCCGACGTCTACGCTGCCGAGGGCGCGCACCACGGCTACGCCGCGGGCGATATCGGCCGTGGCCTCGGTGTCCGGGATCGCGCGGGTGAGCAGCCCGCTTGGGCCGACGGCCTCAGTCAGGATCTCGTGGGCGCCGAGCACGCGGAAGCCTTCCTCGCCGAGTACGCGGACGATGGCGGCGAGGAAGCCGTCATCGCCGGCGAAGGCGGCCCGGCCGATGCGGGCGAGGAGCTTGGCTCCCTCCGCATCGGGGCGGAGATGGAGGAGGTGCGGGCGGCGGACCGGGCCGATCAGCACGATCTCCCGGCAATGATGCGCGCGCAGGAGGGTGATGATGCGTCCGGCGGCGCCGAGGCGGGCAGGTTGGTGGGGATGGGCGGCGAAGGTTGCGGGGTCGGCATAGCCCTCGAGTGCCACGAGGAAAACCGGGCGGCCGGCGTCCCGGGCGGTGTCGGCCACGCGGGCCGGCAGAGGGCCGCCGCCGGCGATGATGCCCAGGGGTTCGGCACTGGTAGCGGGCACGGGTTGGGCCGGTCCGCCGCTAAGATAGGGGACCGAGGGGGGAGACATGGCGAGATTTTGGTGCGTCTCTGCCCTCACCCCGGCCCTCTCCCAGCGGAAGGCTCGTCCGCCTCCTCGGCGGCGAGCGAGGTGCGGATGAGGCCGCGTTTGCTGGGCTTTTCCGCGAAGGCCAGGATCTCCGCCACCAACGGCTCGTCGGCATACTGGCCGCGCACCGCCTCCAACCTTTGCGCGAACACGCCCTCGCCGCTGAACAGCTGCCGGAAGGCGGCGCGGATTGTGTGCAGGCGGGACCTGTCCACACCGCGGCGGCGCAGGCCGATCACGTTCAGCCCAGCGAGCCGTGCCCGGTTGCCGATCACGCTGCCGAACGGGATCACGTCCGCCTCCACGCCGGAGACGCCGCCCACCATCGCGGCGCGGCCAATGCGCACGAACTGGTGCAACGCCGCGGCGCCGCCGATCACCGCCCCGTCACCGATCTCGACGTGTCCGCCCATCACCACGTTGTTGGCGATGATCACGCCGTTGCCGAGCGTGCAATCATGCGCCACGTGAACCACGGCCATGAGCAGGCAGTCCGAGCCGACCCGGGTCAGCCCCGAGCCGGTGACAGTGCCACGGTGGATCGTGCAGTGCTCGCGGACCTGGGTGCGGGCACCGACCTCGCAGCGCGTCGGCTCGCCTTTGTATTTCAGGTCCTGCGGCGCCATGCCGACGGTGCAGAATGGATACAGCACGGCCCCCTCGCCGATAACGGTGTGGCCGTCTACCACCACGTGGCTGACGAGCTGCACGCCGGCACCGATGATGGCATTCGGGCCCACGCTGCACCACGGGCCGATGCTCGCATCTGCGGCGACCTCCGCGCCGGGGGCTACAAGTGCGGTCGGGTGGATGGTCAAGGCCGGGCCACGCCGCGGGCGAGTCGTATCATCGGTTCAACCCTCTGGACGCGGCGGACCATGCGACGGGCCACCGCGTCCCGCCAAGCAACGAATTATGTCGTCTGGATGACCAGGAGCCCGCTACGGAGCAGCTGTCAGTGGCGGGCGATCCATGATCATCGCGCTGAATGTCGCCTCCGCCACCGATACGCCGTCTACCGTGCCGGTCGCGTGGAATTTCCATACATTGCCGCGGCTGCGTTCCTTGACCACGAGGAGGCGCAGCTGATCCCCGGGCACGACGGGGCGGCGGAACTTGGCACCCTCGATCGTCATGAAATAGACCAGCTTGCCAGCCGCGTCTGGGCCGAGTGTTTCCACCACAAGCACGGCCGCGGTCTGCGCCATGCTCTCGATGATCAGCACGCCGGGCATAACGGGATGGTTGGCGAAATGGCCCTGGAAGAAGCTCTCATTGGCAGAGACGTTCTTAATGCCGATCGCCGACCCGTCCAGCACGACGTCCACCACGCGGTCGATCATCAGCATCGGGTAGCGATGCGGGATCGCATGCATAATGCGGGCGATGTCGTAGGTTTGTGTCGTGGTGTCGGTCTGAATCGTGTCCACGTTCAGCCTTCCCCAGTCCGCCGCGTGGCCAGTTTCCGCAATGTCGCGACCTGCCGGAAGAATTCCCGCACCGGTATGGCGGGCGCGCCGAGCACATCGGCCCCGGCCACCACGTCCCGCATCACGCCGGCCTGCGCGCCGATCCTCGCCTTCGCCCCGATCCGGAGATGCCCGATGAGGCCCGCCTGCGCCGCAACCACCACGAAATCCTCAAGAACGGTGGACCCCGATATCCCTGCCTGCGACACCACGATGCAACAGCGACCGAGGCGGACGTTGTGCCCGATCTGCACCAGGTTGTCGAGGCGCGACCCGGCCCCGATCACGGTATCCTGCGTCGAGCCGCGGTCGATGCAGCTATTGGCGCCGACTTCCACGTCGTCCTCCAGCAGCACGCGGCCGAGTTGCGGCACGCTCACGAAGCCGGCGGGGCCGACTGCGAAGCCGAACCCCTCCTGCCCGATCCGTGCGCCCGGATACACGTACACACGGGCGCCGAGCACGGCGTGGGTAAGGGTGGCTTGGGCGCCGACCCGGCAATGCGGCCCCATCTGCACCGCGTCGCCGATGACCGCGCCGGGCCCGATGCGGCAGAACGCACCGATTTCGGCATGGGGGCCGATATAGGCAAGCGGGCCCACTTCGGCCGAGAGATCGATCCGGGCGAACGTGTCCACCACGGCCGATGGATGCACCCCCGGGGCCGCCGGGAGCGGTGGATGGAACAAGGCGGCAACCCGGGCCCAGGCCAAATACGGTTCCGGCGTTACGATCGCGACCGAACTGGGCGGCACGCGGCTGGCCATGCTAGGATGGACGATCACAGCGCCCGCCTGCGTCGCCTCCAGCTGCGGCGCATACAGCTTGTTGTCCAGGAAACTGACCTCCGCCGGCCCCGCCGATTGCAGCGGGGCGACGCCGTGCACCTCCGGGCCCTCGCCCGCCTCGGCGCTGGCCGCCGCCACGACCGCCGCGAACGGGTGCGGGCCGGTGCGGCGGAAGAACCGCGGGTCCGCGGCCGCGACCATGTCAGCGGCGCGTTTGCGGCTGGGCAGGTGGTGCCGAGGCCGGGGTCGGCTGTGGGGTCGCTGTGCCAGCCTGCGCCGGTGCCTGGTTCTGCGCCAATGGTGAGACGCCGTCCGGCGGGATGGTGATGGAGGGCATCACCTTGTTCATCTGCTGCGTCACCTGCTCGGTGATGTCGAACTCGTTGATGTTCAACGCAACCTGCGCCCGGTGCAGCACCAGGTTCATGCCGCGGCTTTCGGATACCTGGCGGATGACGCCGATCAACGTGCGCTCGATCTGGCCCAGTTCGTATTGCGCCGTTTCCTGCAGAACCCGGTTGCGATCCCGGAAGCTGTTCTGGGAGGTGGTGATCCGCTCCTGCAGTTCACGTTCTTTCTGGCGCACCTGGTCCGGCGAGAGCGTCGCACGTTGCGCACTCAACTGCTGCTGGAGGTCCCGCCAGGCTGCCTGCTCCTTCTGCGCATCCTCGTTCAGTTTCTCGCGGCGTTCGCCGATCACCCGTTCCACCTGCTGCGAGGCGGTCGCGGCCCGCATGATCTCGGGCACTCCGAGCACGCCGATGACGGCGGGCGGCGGCGGTGCTCCTTTGGGCAGCGGCGGCAAGTCGGGCACGGGAATGTTGGGCAGAGTGACCGGTGCGTTGTTGGCGTCAACCGTGTCATTGCCGGCGACGCCTGGCAGACCCGGCCCGATCTGCACCGGCGGTGGCGGCGGCAGAGCCTGCGCCTGCACCGGCGGCGGAGCCACCGGGCGCGGCGCGGGGCGAGGTGCGGACGGCGCCGGGCTTGCCGTGCGTGGGGCCTGGGCCTGCGGCGGGATAAAGTATCCCTGGGCCGAGGCGTCGCCACCCCAAAGCAGCACGGCCGACGCAGCGGCGAGGAGGGACGCACGGCAAACCACCGGACGGGAGAAGACGAATGCGTTCACGTTAAAACCTCGTGCCGAAGCCGAATCGGAAGAACTGGGTCTGGTCATATTTCTGCTTCACGACAGCCTCTGCGAGGTCGATGTTGATGAGGCCGAACGGCGTGCGCCAGGACACGCCGACGCCGCTGCCAACCCGCGGAGACAGGCTG
>CAXSEK010000177.1:0-6610 GCA_964235625.1 uncultured Acetobacteraceae bacterium | reverse complement strand
GAAGGCGAGCGTCGCGGTGCGGAGCTGGTCCGGCAGCTCGGCGCGGGCGCCTTCGGCTACGGCGCGGGCGAGGCCCTGGCTGCGGAACGCGCCGACCTGGACGCCCCAGCCTTGGACGCCCCCACTCTGGACACCCAAGGGCGGCGCCAGCACCGCCACCTGGCGCACCGGGGCGGGCGCGGTGGCGGCGCGTTCGAGCGGGGCGCAGGGACGGTCCGGATCGTAGGCCGCGTTCACGTCGCAGCCGGCAGCGAAGCTCGCGGTGGTCGGCGCGGGTGCGGCGACCGGGGCGGAGGACGCGTATTGCACCAGCGGCCCCGAAAGCGGTACCTCCCTGCCGAGATGCGGGCTGATCGCGGCCAGGTAGTTCACCGTCTCGTCCGGCAAGGGCGAAGCGCCGGACAGGTACTGGTCCAGCCGGTCCGGCCCGGCATTGTACGCCGCGAGGAAGCCCGGCGAGCCGTAACGGTCGTACATCTCGCGGATGTAGGCGGTGCCGGCCAGAATGTTGTTGTGCGGGTCGAACGGGTCGTCGCCGAGCCGGTGGCGGGCCCGCAGGCCTTCATAGGTGGCAGGCATCACCTGCATCAGCCCCATCGCGCCGACGGGGGAGACGGCCTGTTCGTGCCCGCCTGATTCCTGGTGCATGACGGCGCGCAGCCACTGGGCGGGCACGCGGAAGCGGCTGGACGCCTCTTGGATGTAGGGCCCCCACGGGTCCGACGACGGGCCGGGTGGCGGGTAGTAGCGATCGGGCGCGCGCAGGCGGGCGCGGCCGGGACGCGTGGCCGCCGGGTCGGTGCCGTCATACGGCACGGCGCCGTCATACGGGCTGCCGCCGTAACGCGTCGGCCGGGCACAACCGGCGGCCGCGAGCGCCAGCAACAGCGCCGCCCCGGCACGCAGCTGACGGGCGGAGGGGGGCATGCGCTTCTCCAGGCGGCGATTCGGGTGGTTGCTGCGGCGCACGCTATCGTCCTCCATGCTGGAGGACAAGCACAGTGGGAAAGCGGCGGGAATGCAGGAAGTAGCGATTGTGGGATCCCAAGCTCCCTCACCCCGGCCCTCTCCCAGAGGGCGAGGGAGAAGATGGGCCCGTTGCGTTACTGCAGGGTGATGCGGGTGGCGGTGGCGCCATCCGTGGTGCGGGTGCCTTGGACGCGGACCTTGGCGCCGGTCACGACGGCGCTGCGGTCGGTGGTGTCGAGCCGAGTGACAGGCACGCCGGGGTCTAGAATCAGTTCGGATTGACCGCCCTCGAACTTGACCTCGATGTCGTTGCTGCCGGCGACGACGGCGGCGCCGGTAACGGTGGCGTTTGTCATGGTCTGGCTTTCCGAGTCGTTCATCGGGCGTTGGCCTTCGCCCATGCCGCGCATGGCGGGCGGAAAGATGCGCAGCTCCGTCGAGTGCAGCTTGCCGTCGCGGCCGCGCCTGGCCGCCGAGGCCACGAAGTCCCCCGGCTTGATGTCGGCCAGCGTCGCCGGCTTGGCCTGCACCACGAGCAGGGTGGGTGCCAGGGCGAAGCGGTCCACGGCGCCGTCCTCGGTCGTGACGGTGATCGAGGAGGCGTCGAACGCCTGGACGGTGCCGAGCTCATTCACCGCCGCGCTGCCCTGCGCGAGGGATGGGCCTGCCAGCAGAAGCAGCGCGGCGGTAAGTTTGAGGTCCATGGTCCTGCCCTTATGCCGTCAGGAAATCGGGCACCGACAAATAGCGCTCGCCGGTGTCGTAGTTGAAGCCAAGCACCCGGGCGCCAGGGGGCAGTTCGGGCAGCTTCTTGGCGATGGCGGCCAGCGTGGCGCCGGAGGAGATGCCGACCAGCAGACCCTCCAAACGGGCGGAGCGGCGGGCGTATTCGCGGGCTTCCTCCGCTTCTATTTGGATCACGCCGTCCAGCAGGGACGTGTGCAGGTTGTCGGGGACGAACCCGGCGCCGATACCCTGGATCGGGTGGGGCGACGGTGCGCCGCCGGAGATCACCGGGGAGGCCGAGGGCTCCACCGCGAACACCTTCAGCTGCGGCCAGAGCGGTTTCAGCACCTGGGCGCAGCCGGTGAGGTGCCCGCCGGTGCCGACGCCGGTGATCATCGCGTCCAGGCCGTCGGGGAAGTCCGCCAGGATCTCCTGCGCCGTGGTGCGGACATGGACGGCGATGTTGGCCGGGTTCTCGAATTGCTGCGGGATCCAGGAGCCGGGAGTCTGCTCCTGCAGCGCCGCGGCGCGGGCGATGGCACCCTTCATGCCCTCGGCCCGGGGGGTGAGGTCGAAGCTCGCGCCGTAGGCCTGCATCAGCTGGCGGCGTTCGACGGACATGGAGTCGGGCATGACCAGGATCAGCCGGTAACCCTTCACCGCCGCGACCATGGCCAGGCCGATTCCGGTATTGCCGGAGGTAGGCTCGATGATCGTGCCGCCGGGCTGCAACGCGCCGCTGGCCTCCGCCGCCTCCACCATGGCCAGCGCGACGCGGTCCTTGATTGAGCCGCCGGGGTTGCTGCGCTCGGACTTCACCCAGATTTCGGCGTCCGGGAACAGGCGGGACAGGCGGATGTGCGGCGTGGCGCCGATCGTCTCGAGGACGCTGGTGGCTTTCATGGGCTGTCTCCCTCGCGGTGCGGATGATCGCAGGTCGTGGCCCGGCCCGCCAGCACCCGCTTGGCCGTTTCCAGCTTGCATCCTCCGACGTTGCAGTGCTTGCACGGTGGTACGCGGCGCGTGGGCCTGTTCCAACAGTTGCAGCGCGAGTTCCAGCGTGGCTGGCGCCTTGGAGGCAGGGTCGTGCGGCTTGCCGGCGGCGTTGCCGAGCGGGACATCACTGAGGTGTAGCCGAGTGCGGCATAATAGAGACGGGTGCGCAGCATGTAGGGCATGGGCTGGTCAAAGTCGGGCGAGAAGCCGAGCGATTGCAAACCAAGCGCACCCATCGCGCTCGTCTTGTGATACTCGGCGAGCGGGGAGAGATCAAGCCAGTCGGCCAAGTACGAATAGATTGCATGATCTCCGCCCGTGCGCGGTCCAGCGCCGATTTGTTGCATGCGCATGGGTTGTGAAAAGAGCTGAACGGGAATTATGCTGTTGCTAGCCCAGGGTTTGCGCTACATGCCGCTCTGCGCCGAGCCGAATCTGCCGCCCAGGATCTGATATCGGCTGCTTTCGTCACTCAAAACAATGGATACCGCATTGTCCGACGCTTCCACTATCTCCGAAGACCGTATGCGTGCCGCATTGCAATCATCGGGCTCTCCTTCGCCGACCGGGGGTGCGCCGCGTGGCCGGCACCGGTTCGTGCAGGATGGTGAGGTTCCGGTCGTCGTGGTCAACCAGCGCTACCGTGGCCCGGAGGAAAGCCGGGCAGCGGTCGCGGACCTGGAACGGCTGCTAGGCATCGAGCGTGATGCCCGGTCCACCGCCGATAAGGCGCTGATGCAGGCGGAGGAGACGATCCGCCAACTTCGCACCCGGCTAGCGCATGCCGAGATCGCGCGTGACGAGGTCGCCGCAGCGCCGCCCCCGATGCAACCTGCCCCGCCCGCGCCGGTCGAGGAGGAGGAGGAGGTGGTGGCCGCCGCCCCGAAGCGCGGCCGGCCGCGCAAGGTGCCGTCGGCCCAGGAGAATGTAGCCGTCGCGGACGAGACGGCGTCCACCGACGACCGTGAGGACGAGTCGGGTGGAGAGGCGATCGAGTGGTGGCGCCCAGGCTGGCGGGAACGCCTGCGTAGCGGCCAGTAGCCCCCCTCATAAAGATATCCAGAGGGCGACTGTCCCCCAGGGGGGTGTGGGCGGAGTGAGCCGAAGGTTCCAAGTGTCTCCTTCAGGCACTTGGAACGGTCACGGAGCGGGGAACCCCATTCCTCCGCCACCCCACCGCGGAGGCAGAGCATGACCCGAGTGACCGAGGACTACGCGACAACCAGCGCCGCTGCGGCACCCGCCTTCTCCTGCGACGGGCACACGGTCTACCACCTGCGCGGGGCCGGCGCGCCGCAGCTCTGGGCGATGACAGTCGACGGGACCGGCGCGCGGGTGGTGGCGGCGCCGGACGAGAAGGTCGCTTTCCTCCGCCGCGCGCCCAAGGACGACCGGATCATCTTCGGCATCGACGCCGGCGGCGACGAGCGGCAGCAGCTGTGGCTGGTGGACGGGGTGCCGCGCCCGCTGACCGAGGCGCCGCGGGTGATGCACGATTTCGGCGCCTGGTCGCCGGACGGCAGCGCGATCGCCTTCGCGGCCAATGACCGGGACAAGGCGCATTTCGACATCCTGATCCACGTGCTCGGCGGCGAGACCCGGCGCCTGCACCAGGGCACGCACCAGATGGCGGTGCCCGCGTGGCATCCGTATGGCGACCGGCTATTGCTGCTGGCCGATCTGGCGGAGGGGGACCAGGCGCTCTCCATCCTGCACCTGGCCGGCGGCACCGTGCGGGTGGTGCCGCACGAGCGGCCGGTCGCGTTCAAGAGCGTGCGCTGGGCGAAGGACGGGACGCATCTGCTCGGGCTGTCCGACTGTGGCGGCGAATTCCTGGCGCTGTGCCGGATCGACCCGGTCACCGGCAGCGTCACGCCCTGGGTGGAAGCGGCGGAGGCGGATATCGACGCGTGGTCGCTGTCGCCGGACGGCGCCACGCTTGCCACCGTCACGAACGAGCACGGCTACGGCGTGCTGCGCGTGGGCCCGGTTGCCACGCTTGCGGAGGGACTGGCGGTGGTGGCGCTGCCGCCGGGTATGGTGAGCGACTTGGCATGGTCGCCGGACGGCGGCACGCTCGCCTTCGCCGCCAGCACGCCAACGCAGCCGCCAGGGCTGTTCCTGTACGATGGCACGGTCCGCACGCTGTGGCAGCCGGACGCGCCGGCGGGGGCACGCCCGTTCGCGCTGGTGGAGTGGCCCGGTCATGACGGCTGCGCCGTGCCGGGTTGGCTGGCCATGCCCGCGGGTGAGGCACCCGCGGCGGGGTGGCCGGTGGTGGTATGGGTGCATGGCGGCCCGGCGGCGCAGGTGCGCGCCACTTGGCGGCCGGACATGCAGATGCTGCTGAACGAGGGCTACGCCGTGCTGCTGCCCAACGTGCGCGGCAGCACCGGCTATGGCCGCGGCAGCACTGCCAGCGACGACGTTTCGCTGCGGCTGGACAGCGTGCGTGACCTGGCCGCGGCGCATCGCTGGCTCACGGCGCAGCCCGGGATCGACCCGGCGCGGATCGGCATCATGGGGCAGTCCTATGGCGGCTACATGGTGCTGGCCGCAATCACGGAGTATCCGGCGCTGTGGCAGGCGGCGGTGGACTACTACGGCATCGCCGACTTCGCGACGCTGCTGGCCCATACCGGCCCGTGGCGCCGCGCCCATCGTGGCCGGGAGTATGGCGACCCGGTGCGCGATGCGGCGCTGTTCGACCGTATCTCGCCGATCCACCGGGCGGACCGCATCACTGCGCCGCTGCTGGTGCTGCATGGCACGCGGGACCCGCGGGTGCCGTTTGGCGAGAGCGAGCAGATCGTGGCGGCGCTGCGAGGCCGGGGGCATGAGGTTGCGTTCGAGACGTTCGACTACGCCGGGCACGGGTTCATCCGGCGGGACGACCGGGTGAGGGCCTATGCGGCGGTGGCGGGGTTCTTCGCGCGGAGCTTGTGACCAGGGCGGATGCCAGCAGGTCCGCCGCTGAAGACTCGCCTATACTGTATCACGTGAGGATGGACGTGCATCCGCCAACGGAGATGGACCCGGCGGCACTCAACGCGTTGTATCAGCCACGCCATCGATCTAGCGCACGGCCACACCCCGGCCTTCTCCCTTGAGGGAAAGGAAGGTTCTTCTACATCGGCAAATGTGCGAATGCCGTAAGTCCTTCATGGGAGAAGGTCGGGGCGAGGGTTGTCTGCGCACATACTGCACTGTGTTCGTGGGATTCCACGCTCCCTCACCCTGGCTCTCTCCAAAAAGAAGAGGGAGAGATGTGTTGCGTGTTTAGTTAGGTGCCACCTCACTGCTGACATTGTGGAATTCTCCAGCCCGGACGCTCTCGATCGCGTTCGCCAGGATCCCGATCACCGCTTCGTCCGACAGCGACCGGGTCAGCAGGCCGAGCGAGCCGCCCAGCAGGGCGGAGGCGATCGAGATCGAGCTGATGTTCTGGCCCGTCATGTATTCAATGGCCTTGTCCACCACCGCACCGGCGTGGCTGAGGTCGGGCGGGGCGCCGTCATCCATGGCGAGGCTCATTCAGGTGCTGTCCTTCTAACAAACGAAAGCGTTTGGGCCGTTGGCCGATCGGGCGAGGGCATCACACGGCGTCCTTGATCCGCTCGTCGAGGGTGAGCTCCGCGTCGGCTTCCTCAGCCTGCAACTGCCACATGCCGGCATAGACGCCGCCGCGGGCCAGCAGCGACGCGTGGCTGCCGCGTTCGGCGATGCGGCCGTCCACCAGCACGATGATCTCGTCGGCGTCCACTACGGTGGACAGGCGGTGTGCGATCACCACAGTGGTGCGGTTGGCGGCAGCGTTGTCCAGTGCGGCCCCGATATCGACCTCGGTGCGGGTGTCCAGCGCGCTGGTCGCCTCGTCCAGGATCAGGATGCGCGGGTCCTTCAGGATGGTGCGGGCGAT
>CAXSEK010000176.1:0-6627 GCA_964235625.1 uncultured Acetobacteraceae bacterium | reverse complement strand
CTGCGAACCGCTCGCCCGCCTGCCCGGCCGCATACAGCGCGCCAGCTGTAGCACCGTACAGGCAGGTGTTGCCGATGATGGTGTTGTTCTGGCTGACCAACCCGGAGGACGGCGCCGGGCGCACCGCGATGGAGGCGCCGGACAGGCCCTTACCCACGTAGTCATTCGCGTCACCCAGCACTTCGAGCTTGAGGCCTTGCACCGCGAATGCTCCGAGCGACTGCCCGGCCGACCCGCGCAGCCGCACCGTCACGTGGCCCGGTTGCAGCGTGCTCATGCCGAACTGGCGCGTGATGCGGGACGACAGCTTAGTGCCAATGGCGCGGTGCGTGTTGCGGATGTTGTATTGCAACTGCATCTTCTCGCCGCGTTCGAACAGCGGTGCCGCGTCGGCGATCATCTCCGCATCCAGCGTCTCCGGCACCTCGTTGCGGCCCACCAGCGTGCAATACCGCTCGTGCCCGCCCGGATCGGCCTGCACCAGCAGCGGGTTCAGGTCCAGGTCGTCCAGCCACTCGCCGCCGCGGCTGACCTGGCGCAGGTATTCCGTCCGCCCAATGACGTCCCGCAGGCGACGCACCCCGAGCGTGGCCAGGATGTTGCGCACCTCCTCGGCCACGAAAGAGAATAGGTTGATCACCTTCTCCGGCGTGCCCTCGAATTTGCGGCGCAGCGTCTCGTCCTGGGTGCAGACGCCGACCGGGCAGGTGTTGGAGTGGCATTGCCGCACCATGATGCAGCCCATCGCGACCAGGCTGGCGGTGCCGATGCCGAACTCCTCCGCCCCCAGCATGGCGGCGATCACCACGTCCCGCCCGGTCTTGATGCCGCCATCGGTGCGCAGCCGCACCCGGTGGCGTAGGCGATTCAACATCAGCACCTGGTGCGCCTCGGTCAGCCCCATTTCCCACGGGGCGCCGGCGTATTTCACGCTGGTCTGCGGCGCGGCTCCCGTACCGCCGGAATGGCCGCTGATCAGGATCGCGTCTGCCTTCGCCTTCGCCACCCCCGCCGCGATGGTGCCGATGCCGGAGCGCGCCACCAGCTTCACGCACACGAACGCGTCCGGATTGATCTGCTTCAGGTCATAGATGAGCTGCGCCAGATCCTCGATCGAGTAGATGTCGTGGTGCGGCGGCGGGCTGATAAGCGTGACACCCGGCGTGGAGTGGCGCAGCTTGGCGATCAGTTCCGTCACCTTGAAGCCGGGCAACTGGCCACCCTCGCCGGGCTTGGCACCCTGCGCCACCTTGATCTCGATCTCCCGGCAGGCGTTCAGGTATTCCGCTGTGACACCGAACCGGCCGGAAGCAATCTGCTTGATCGCGGAGTTGGCGTTGTCCCCGTTCGCCCGCGGCTTGTAGCGCGCCTCGTCCTCGCCGCCCTCGCCGCTGTCCGAGCGCGCGCCGATGCGGTTCATCGCAATCGCCAGCGTCTCGTGCGCCTCCGGGCCCAGCGCGCCCAACGAGATGCCGGGTGCCACCAGGTGCTTGCGGATCTCCGTGATGCTCTCGACCTCGTCCACCGGGATCGCCGTATGGCCCTCGGTGAAGTCGAGCAGGTCCCGCAACGCCACCGGCGGCTGGCGGCGTACCGCCTCGCTGTAGCGCATGTAGGTCTGGAAGCTGTCGTTGCTGACGGCGGTCTGCAGCGTGTGGATCAAGCTGCCTTCGAAGGCGTGAGTCTCGCCACGGCGGCGCAGCTTGTAGATGCCGCCGACCGGCAGGGCGATGGCGTCCTGGTCCCATGCCGTGCGGTGCAGCGCCAGCACGTTGCGCGCGATGCCGGGCATGCCGATCCCGCTGATGCGCGACTGCATGCCGGGGAAGAACTCCGCGACCAGGGCGCGCGACAGGCCGATGGCCTCGAAATTGTAGCCGCCGCGATAGGATGCCACGACGGAGATGCCCATCTTGGACATCACCTTCAGCAGACCCTTGTCCACCGCCTTCTTGTAGCGGCGTACCGCGTCGCCCAGCGTCATGCCGGCGAACAGGCCGCGGCGATGGCGGTCCGCGATGCTCTCCTGTGCCATGTAGGCGTTGATCGTGGTGGCGCCGACGCCGATCAGAACGGCGAAGGCGTGCACGTCCACGCACTCGGCAGAGCGCACGTTGAGGCTGGTGAAGGTGCGCAGCGACGAACGCACCAGATGCGTGTGGATCGCCGCCGTCGCCAGGATCATCGGAATGCCCGCGCGGTCCGGCCCGCTATGCTCGTCGGTGGCCACGATGTGGGTGCAGCCGGCGCGCACGCCCTCTTCGGCCTCGCGCCGGATGCGGTTGATGGCGGCGCGCAGGTCGATCTGGTCGCCTTCCACGGCCACGGTGCAATCGATCACGCATACGTTGCGGCCCATATAGTCCTGCATCGCCGCGAACTCGGCGTTGGACAGTACGGGGCTTTCCAGCTGCAACAGGTCGAGCTGGTCAGCCGTCTCGTCCAGCACGTTGCCGAGGTTGCCCAGCCGCGTCTTCAGCGACATCACCCGCGTCTCGCGCAGGCTGTCGATCGGCGGGTTGGTCACCTGGCTGAACGCCTGGCGGAAGTAATGGTGCAGGCCGCGGTAGCGCTCGGACAGCACGGCCACCGGCGTGTCGTCGCCCATGGAGCCGACCGCCTCGGCCGCATCCTCCACCATCGGGTGCAGAATCATTTCCAGCTCCTCGAGCGTCATGCCGACGGCGAGCTGGCGGCGCCGCAGGGCCTCGCCCTCGAGGATCGAGGGTTCCGGGGCGTCCGTCTTGACGATGTGGTCGATCTGCTTGATGCGGCCGGCCCAGGTTGCGAAGTCCTGCCGCCCGGCCAGCATGTCCTTCACGTCCTCGTCGCCGTAGAACTGCCCCGTGTCGAGGTCGACGGCGATCGACTGCCCCGGGCCGACCCGGCCCTTGGCCTTGATGTCCCGCTCGTCGAACTTCACCATGCCTGCCTCGGAGCCCACCACCAGCAGCCCGGTATGGGTCAGGCTATAGCGCAGCGGGCGCAGCCCGTTGCGGTCCAGCCCTGCAAGCATCCAGCGTCCGTCCGTTGCAGCGACGGCGGCGGGCCCGTCCCAGGGCTCCATCACCGCGTTGCAGTATAGGAACAGGTCCTTGTGCGCCTGTTTCATCGAGGCATCAGTGCTGATGGAGGCGGGGATCAGCAGCGCCTTAGCCATCGGCGCGTCCCGTCCGGCACGCACCAGCAGCTCGAACGCGCTGTCCAACGCCGCGGTATCGCTGCTGCCGGCCTGGATGACGGGCTTCACATCGTCGATATAGGCGTCGAGCGCCGGGTCGCTGAGCCGGGTCTCGTGGCTCTTCATCCAGTTGATGTTGCCGCTGATGGTGTTGATCTCGCCGTTATGGGCGAGCATGCGGAAGGGCTGCGCCAACCGCCAAGTCGGGAAGGTGTTGGTGGAATAGCGCTGATGGTAGATGGCGAAGCGGCTGATGAAGCGCGCGTCCAGCAGGTCCGGGTAGAAATCGGTCAGGTTCTCCGCCAGGAACATGCCCTTGTAGATGATCGAGCGGCAGGACATCGAGCAGATGTACAGCTCGTTGATCTGGGCCGCGATCGCCTGCTTCTCGATGCGGCGGCGGATGACATACAGATCCCGCTCGAACGCGGCCTCGTCGGCCCCGGTGCCGTTGCGGATGATGATCTGCTCGATCTCGGGCCGGGTGGCGTTGGCCTTCTCGCCGATATGGGCCACGTCGATTGGCACCTGGCGCCAACCATGGATGGCGTGGCCGAAATTCAGGATCTCGGTCTCGACGATTTGGCGGCAGCGCTCCTGGGCGGCGAGGTCCGTCTTGGGCAGGAACACCTGACCCACGGCGATGCGCTGGTCCGGCAGGGCGTCGCCGCCGCGCTGTATATGCTCGGCGAAAAAGTCCTGCGGGATCTCGACATGGATGCCGGCGCCGTCCCCGGTCTTGCCGTCCGCGTCCACCGCGCCGCGGTGCCACACGGCCTTCAGCGCATCGATGCCGGCCTGCACCACGTCCCGCCGCGCGGTCCCGTCCAGCGAGGCGACGAGGCCCACGCCGCAGTTGGCGTGCTCGTCCTCTGGGCGGTAGGTCTGGTGCAGGAGGGCGGCGTTGGCGTTCCAGTCGGCGACATGGTCCATGATGGAACTCCGGCTAGTTGTGGCATTGCTGACTTGGGAGGTGTGCATCACGCGGCGGCGTGCACACGACGGCAGAACCATTGACCGAGCAGTCCATGACCGTGGGCATACCCGGGATTACTCGACGGTGCGGGGCCGTGGTATCCGAGGAGCCCACCTCGCTCCCTGGTCTTGCAACCTGCGCAAAGCCAAGTGTGGATAGGAACGTCAAAACTATCACGGCCGAAGACAACTGCATAGGACACCTACGCGGCGGCGGTGAAGGGATCGACGTCATAGAAAGCGCACCAACGTCGCGATCATAGCGGCGATAGCGCCGCCGATTGCAGCGGCCGCCAGCACCGGGGCGAAAAGCCGATCTCGATTAAGCTTCGCCGCCTCTGCAGCAAGTTTAGCTGCTTCTGAATTGAATTTGGCCGTTTCCGCATTGAACTTTGTCGCCTCTTCCTGAAGCTTGTGCTGTTCGACGATGAACTTCCGCGTCTCCTCGACCATGCGGATGATGCGAGTTTCCGCCTCGGGATCGGTGATGCCGGACATGCGCCCTACTCCGCCGCCACTGCCAACACATCCTGCTGCATGTAGTCGTGCATCCGCGCCGCGGCATCCCGGCCGTCCTTGATCGCCCACACCACCAGGCTCGCACCCCGCACGATGTCCCCCGCGCCGAACACGCCGGGCAGCGTCGTCATCTGCGTGCGGTGATCCACCGCGAGCGTGCCCCAGCGGCTAACCTCCAGCCCCGGCGTGTCCCATAGCTTGGGCAGCGGCTCGGGATCGAAGCCCAGTGCCTTGATCACCAGGTCCGCGTCCACCGTGAAGCGCTCGCCCGACTGCTCCACCGACTGCCGGCCGGAGGCATCCGGCATGCCCAGCCGCATGCGCTGCACCATCACGCCGGTCACGATGCCGTCGCCCAGGAACGCTTCGGGGGCGGACAGCCAAACGAACTCAACTCCCTCCTCCTGCGCATTCTTCACTTCGCGCATGGAGCCCGGCATGTTCGCCTGGTCCCGCCGGTAAAGGCATTGCACCGAGGCCGCGCCCTGCCGCACGGCGGTGCGGACACAGTCCATCGCCGTGTCACCACCGCCGATGACGACGACCCGCTTACCTTCCGCGTTAAGCGCACCGCTCTCGAACGCCGGCACGCTGTCGCCCAGGCCCTGGCGGTTGGAGGTGGTGAGGAAGTCGAGTGCCGGCACGATCCCGTCCAGCCCGGCGCCGGGCCCGCCGATGTCGCGCGGCTTGTACACGCCGGTCGCGATCAGCAGCGTCTCATGTCGGGCACGCAACTCGTCGAACGGCAGACCGCCGCCGATGTCTTGGCCGAGATGGAACTGGATTCCGCCGTCCTCCAGCAGCTTCCACCGGCGTAGCACGATCTCCTTCTCCAGCTTGAAGCCGGGGATGCCGTAGATCATCAGCCCGCCGACGCGGTCGTAGCGGTCATACACGTGCACCTGGTAGCCCTTGGCGCGCAGCATCTCCGCCGCCGCCAGCCCGCCCGGCCCGGCGCCGATGATACCGACCGATTGAGGCCGTTCCTGCCGCGGGCGCAGCGGCTTCACCCAGCCCTCCTTGAACGCGGTATCGGTGATGTGGCGTTCCACCGCACCGATGGTGACGCTCTCAAACCCCTTCTCGATGACGCAGTTGCCCTCGCACAGGCGGTCCTGCGGGCAGATGCGGCCGCAGATCTCGGGGAAGTTGTTGGTGGCGGAGCTGACCTCGTACGCCTCCTCCAACCGCCCCTCGGCCGTGAGCTTCAGCCAGTCGGGTATGTTGTTGGAAAGCGGACAGTGGATCGAGCAGAACGGGATGCCGCACTGGCTGCACCGGCTAGCCTGCGCGCTGGCGGCCGCCGGATCGAACTTGCGGTAGATCTCGGCGAAATCCTCGCGCCGCTCGGGGATTGCGCGCTTCTCCGGCGTCCGCTGGGGCAGCCGGATGAATTGCAGCATACGATCGGCCATGACGGTTCGCTCCCACGATCAGCGCGGATCGCCATATACGGTGCCTGTGTGTCCATGGCGAGACCGAAAACACCGTTATGACCGGACTGGCCCTACATCCAGCCATGTTCGTAACGCTTGGCAAAAACTGCCGTCTAGAACGGCCAGAGTAGGTCCGGTTCGGACCTTTAGGTGGGAATACGCTCCAGCTTGCCGCCGCCGGGCTGGTAGCGGGCTAGGTAGTCCGGGACAATCAGCTCGACCGGGGTGGCGCCGATGCCAAGCTCGGCCAGCCCGGGCATGCCGGCGGTGACCACATTGTCCTTCGACAGCAGGAGCAGCTGGTCCCGAGTGAATGGCTTGGTCGGCAACAGCTCCGCCAGGGACGCCTGGAATCGGGCGACACCCATCGGGATGTTCACCAACGGGCGTTTCCGCTTGGTCTCCGCCACGATGTAGGCGAGGATCTCGCGGAAGGTCCAAACCCGCGGCCCGCCGAGCTCGAATGTCTTGCCCGCCGTATCCAAGCCCTTGAGCCCAGCGATCACCGCGTCCGCG
>CAXSEK010000175.1:4760-6630 GCA_964235625.1 uncultured Acetobacteraceae bacterium | reverse complement strand
CCGACGACTGATGGTGTAGTTCAGGGCGGACTCTAACGCAATCCAAAACGGCCGCCCCAGCGTAACGACCAACTATAGATATAAGATAACAAAGGCCGGGTATCCCTTGTGGGTCACCCGGCCTCGGTCTTAGAATAGGCACGTGCAGGCGAAAGCGGGTTAGCTGGCGGCAGGGGCAGCCAAGGTCTTTATCCGCTTGGACATGCGGGACAACTTGCGGGCGATCGTGTTCTTATGGATCACACCCTTTCCGGCTGCCCGCTGCATCTCGGGCTGTGCTGCCTGGAACGCCGCTGCAGCCTGCACCTTGTCCCCGCTGGCGATCGCTGCCTCGACCTTCTTGACGAAGGTGCGCATGCGGGACTTGCGGGCCTGGTTACGCTCGGTGCGGCGTTCGGTCTGACGGATGCGCTTGCGCGCGGAAGCGGTGTTCGCCATCGGGTCTGGTATCTCAATATTGCAGTTCAGGCCGGCCCACCGGTTACGCGGCGCGGGCGCGGCACGAGAGGGGCGGTTTCTAGGGTCGAGCCCGGCCGCGAGTCAAGCCGGGAGAGACTAGGTGCCGAACACCGGCTTCCGCTTTTCCACGAACGCCGCCATGCCCTCGACCTGGTCGGCCGTGCCGAACAGCGAGAGGAACAGGCCCCGCTCGGTGGCGACCCCCTGCGTCAGCGTCGTCTCGAACGCCGCGTTGATCGCCCGCTTGGTCAGCAGCGAGGCCACCCGCGACTGCCCGGCGATCTTCGTGGCCAGCTTGATCGCCTCGTCCACCAACGCCGCGGCCGGGACTATCCGCGTCACCAGGTTGGAGCGCTCCGCCTCCGCCGCATCCATCATGCGGCCGGTCAGGCACATGTCCATTGCCTTGGACTTACCCACGGCGCGGGTGAAGCGTTGCGTGCCACCGGCACCCGGCATGACGCCGAGGTTGATCTCCGGCTGGCCGAATTTCGCCGTGTCGGCGCACACGATCATGTCACACATCATCGCCAGTTCGCAGCCGCCGCCCAGCGCGAAGCCCGCCACCGCCGCGATCACAGGCTTCTTCACTCGGAGCACCGTCTCCCACTGCGCGATGAAGTCGTCCTGCAATACGGCTGGGTAAAGGCGGGCCTGCATCTCCTTGATGTCGGCCCCCGCGGCGAACGCCTTCTCCGACCCCGTGATGACGATGGCCCCGACATCGGGGTTGGCGTCGAAATCCAACAATTGTATGCCGATTTCGGCGACCAACTGGTCACAGAGTGCGTTCAGGGCCGCTGGACGATGCAACCGGATCAGGCCCACTGCCCCGTGGGTCTCGACGAGTATCATTTCCGGCAATTTTCCATCCCCCCCGACTCTGTTGTAACAGAGCGCAACCGGCTTTCTTTTGAAAGCGACATCGTTCAAGGCTTTTGCAACACGCTATCAGGCGGCGAGCGGGGATGCGACATTATCGTTACCCACGAGGCACACCATCACCGTTGCGTCCGGCTGCAATGGAATGTGGACCGGGCCGACTGCACCATACGCGCCACCCCGCCGCAGGCCGGCAGCCCGGGGCAGCGTTCGCAGGGCTGGCCCTCCCGGCCGTAGACCTTCCAGGCATGCTGGAAATAACCCAGTTCCCCATCCGGCTGCACATAGTCGCGCAAGGAGGATCCGCCGGCAGCGATCGCCTCGGTCAGCGTAGCCTTGATCGCCTTCACCAGCCGGGCCGCCCCGGCGCGCGGGATGGTGGCCGCCTGGCGGTCCGGGGCGATGCGGGCGCGGAACAGCGCCTCGCAGACGTAGATGTTGCCTAGACCCGCCACCAGCCGCTGGTCCAGCAGGGCCGCCTTCACCGGGGTGCGCTTGCCCGCCAGCGCCGCGGCCAGCACGGCGGTGG
>CAXSEK010000175.1:0-4660 GCA_964235625.1 uncultured Acetobacteraceae bacterium | reverse complement strand
GCCGCCTTCACCGGGGTGCGCTTGCCCGCCAGCGCCGCGGCCAGCACGGCGGTGGAGAACGCATTGTCCAACGGCTCCGGCCCCAGCCCGGCCAAAAGCCGGTGCTCATCCTCCCGCGCCGTCTCCACCAGATCGACCGAGCCGAAGCGCCGCGGGTCCACGAAGCCAACCCGCCAGCCATCGTCGGTTTCCAGCACGATGTGCTCGTGCAGCGTCACGCTGTTGGGTAGCAACGGTCCCAGCACCATCCGGCCGGACATGCCGAGATGCAGCAGCACGCTGTCCCCGCCGTCGAGCCGCATGAGGATGTACTTGGCGCGCCGGCGAAACCCCTCCACCCGCGCCCCGGTCAGCCGCGGGCCCAGACCCGGTGGCAGCGCCCAACGCAGATCCGCGCGGTTGACCGCGGCGCGCACGATAACCCGCCCCTCCAGCCGCCCGCGCAGGCCGCGCATCACCGTCTCGACTTCGGGGAGTTCCGGCATGGCTGCGCACCAGGCTATAGAGTGGGGGCATGACCGACAACACCACCGATTTCGGCTACCGCACCGTGAAGCTGGACGCCAAGAAGCCGATGGTTCGCGCCGTGTTCGACAGCGTGGCACCACGCTACGACGTGATGAACGACCTGATGTCGCTCGGCATCCACCGCGCCTGGAAGCGCGATTTCGTGGCCGCCCTGCGACCGGCAGCCGGCCGCACCCTGCTGGACCTGGCGGGCGGCACGGGGGACATCACCTTTAATTGGCGCGCCGCCGGTGGAGGCCCTGCGATCCTGTCCGACATCAATGCCGCCATGCTCGGCGTGGGGCGGGACCGTGCCGCCGCCCGCGCGCAGATCGGCGGCGTGGGCTTCCTAGTGGCCGATGCCGAGATGCTGCCCTTGCCGGACCGCAGCGTGGATGTGGTGTCCATCGCGTTCGGGCTGCGCAACGTCACCGACAAGCCGGCCGCCTTGCGCGAGGCCCGCCGGGTGCTGCGCCCGGGCGGGCGGTTCGCTTGCCTCGAGTTCTCCCGCCTCCAGGTCGCCGTGCTGGCCCCGTTATACGACGCCTGGTCCTTCCAGGTCATGCCGCGTCTCGGCCGCGCCATCGCGGGCGACGCCGAAAGCTACCGCTATTTGGCCGAGAGCATCCGCACCTTCCCGGATCAAGCGACACTGGCGGCGATGATGGGCGAGGCCGGGCTCGAGCAGGTTCGCTACCGCAACCTGACCGGCGGCATCGCGGCCATCCACACGGGGCGGCGGCTGTGACCCGGCGGATCCTGCTGGTCGTATCGGGCGGGATTGCGGCTTACAAAGCGCTGGAACTGGTGCGGCTGCTGCGCAAGGCCGGGTTTGGCGTGACGGCGGTGCTGACGGCGGGTGGCGCGCAGTTCGTCACGGCGCTCAGCCTGCAGGCGCTCACCGAGAGTAAGGTGCACACCGACCTCTGGTCGCTCACCGACGAGAGCGAGATGGGGCATATCGAGCTGTCCCGCGCGGCCGACCTGGTCGTGGTGGCGCCGGCTAGTGCCGACATCCTCGCCAGCATGGCCGCCGGACGGGCGCACGACCTGGCCACCACGGTGCTTCTGGCCACCGACAAGCCCGTGCTGGTGGCGCCGGCGATGAACGTGCGGATGTGGCTGCACCCGGCGACGGTTTCTAACATGGCCCTGCTGCGCAGCCGCGGTGTAACGGTGGTGGGGCCGGACGAGGGCGTGATGGCCTGCAACGAGTTCGGCCCCGGCCGCCTGGCCGAGCCGCCCGCCATCCTTGCCGCCATCCAGGCGTGCTTTGGGCCGAAAACACTGGCCGGCAAGCACGCCCTGGTCACCAGCGGACCCACGCACGAACCGATCGACCCGGTGCGCTACATCGCCAACCGCTCCTCCGGCCGCCAGGGCACCGCCATCGCTGCGGCCCTGCTACAGCTCGGCGCGCGGGTGACGCTGGTGAGCGGACCCACCGCGCAGACGCTCCCCGCGGGCGCCACCGTGCACCGGGTGGAGACGGCGGCCGAGATGCTGGCCGCCTGTCAGGCAACGCTGCCGGCGGATGTGGCCGTGTGTGCCGCCGCCGTCGCCGACTGGCACGTGGAGCCGGCGCGCGAGAAGCTGAAGAAGCAGCCCGGTGCCGCGCCGCCCACCCTGCATCTGCTGCCCAACCCGGACATCCTGGCCACCCTCGCCACCCCCGGCCCGCTGCGCCCCCGGCTGGTGGTGGGGTTCGCCGCCGAGACCGAGCACGTGGCCAAGCACGCCGCCGCCAAGCGCCTGCGCAAAGGCTGCGACTGGATCCTGGCCAACGATGTGAGTCCGGCAACCGGGATCATGGCCGGGGAAAGCAATCAGGTGCGGTTGGTGACGGCCGAGGGCGCGGAGGACTGGCCGATGCTGCCGAAGACGGAGGTTGCGGCGCGGCTGGCGGCGCGGATCGCGGAAGCGCTGGCGTGAGTGCAACGACGGCCCCCCTCCCCTTGTGGGAGGGGCTGGGGGAGGGGTGCAGCACGCACGCAATTTGGTTCGGGAGCATCGCTGATACTGGAAGATCGTGCGCGTGCTCCCCTTCCCCCCGGCCCCCTCCCACAAGGGGAGGGGGAGGTTTTCTTTGGCCTTAAACCCCGTCGAACTCGTCATCCTCGATCCACGCCTGCACGCGTGGGGCCTGCCCACCTATCACACCGCCATGGCCGCTGGGATCGACCTCCACGCCTGCCTGGACGCGCCGCTCGCCATCGCTCCAGGCACCGCCCCGTGCCTCGTCCCCGCCGGGTTCGCGCTGCACATGGCCGACCCGGCGATGGCCGCCCTCGTTCTGCCGCGCTCCGGACTCGGCCACCGCAAGGGGCTGGTGCTTGGCAACCTCGTCGGCCTGATCGATCCCGACTACACCGGCCCCATCCTGGTCAGCGCCTGGAACCGCAACGCGCCCGGCACCGAGCCCATCGTGCTGCAACCCGGCGAGCGGTTCGCGCAGATGCTGTTCTTGCCGATCCTGCGCCCCGTGCTCACCGTGGTGGACGGATTTTCGGCGCAGAGCGCCCGGGGCATCGGCGGGTTCGGCTCCACCGGGTAGCACTCCATCCGTCACGTAACGGCAACACAATGCGCACGTGACACCTTCGGGGCCGCCCGGTATGGGCTGGGCGGCAGCCATCCCGCGCCTCGAGGAACGCACCATGTCCGGATCCACCTTCCCGGCCTTCGCCTCGGTCCGCCGCCTGCCCAATATCTTTGATATCGCGGCCGTGCTGTGCATCGGAGGACTGCTGTTCGCCTTCGCCAGCGGTGCGCGGCAGACCGTCAACCCGCTGGACCAGGTAGCCGATATCAGCCTGGACCCAATCTACCTGCCCGGCTACGCGCTGCGCACCACACTGCGCATGGCCGCGGCGCTGGTGTGCTCGCTGGTGTTCACCTTCACCTACGCCGTCTGGGCAGCCAAGAGCCGGCGCGCCGGGCTGGTTCTGGTGCCGATCCTGGACATCCTTCAATCGGTGCCGATCATCGGCTTCCTGACGTTCACCGTGGTCTTCTTCATGGGAATGTTCCCCGGCCGCGTGCTGGGCGTGGAGCTGGCCGCGATCTTCGCCATCTTCACCAGCCAGGCCTGGAACATGGCATTCAGCATGTATCAGTCGCTGAAGACCGTCCCGTCCGACCTGGCCGAATGCGCCACCGCCTTCCGCCTGTCCGCTTGGCAGAAATTCTGGCGCATGGAGGTGCCGTTCGCCATGCCGGGCCTGGTGTGGAACACCATGATGTCGGTGTCCGGCGGGTGGTTCTTCGTCGTCGCCAGCGAGGCCGTCACCGTCGGCAGCAACACGTGGAAGCTGCCGGGCATCGGCTCCTACGTGGCGGAGGCGCTGGAGAAGCGAGACATCACGGCCGTGTTCTACGCCATCGGCACCATGCTGCTGGTGATCCTGGCGTACGACCAGCTGCTGTTCCGCCCTCTGGTCGCATGGTCCGCCAAGTTCCGCTTCGAGGTGACGGCGGGTGCCGTGGCGAAGGACCCGTGGGTGCTGAAGCTGCTGCGCCGCACCCGTGCCCTGGCCGCCGGCGTGGATGCGCTCAGCGCCGTGTTCAACGCCTTCACCGGCCTACGCCTCACCCGCACCAAGCCCCATACCGTGAACACCCGGCGCGCCCCGTCCCGCACCACGGACGCGGTATTCGGCCTGGTGCTGGCCATAGCCGTCGCCTTCGCGCTGTGGGAGATCGTGAGCTACGTGTCCGGCACCCTGGCCTGGCACGACCTGGGTGAGGCGGCGCTGCTCGGCGTGTTCACCATGATCCGGGTGGTGATATTAATGGTGGTCGCCACCGCGGTCTGGGTGCCGATCGGGGTCTGGCTCGGCCTGCGCCCCACCTGGGCCCGGCGTGCTCAGCCGGTGGCACAGTTCCTGGCGGCGTTCCCGGCCAACCTGTTCTTCCCGATCTTCGTCGTGGCCATCGTGCACTGGAACCTCAGCCCCGATATCTGGCTGACTCCGCTGATGGTGCTCGGCGCGCAGTGGTATATCCTGTTCAACGTCATCGCCGGCGCCGCCGCCTTCCCGGGCGACCTGCTGGAGGCATCGAGCAACTTCCGCATCGGCGGCGTACTATGGTGGCGCCGGGTGATCCTGCCCGGCATCTTCTCCTACTACATCCCGGGGGCGATCACCGCCTC
>CAXSEK010000174.1:0-6650 GCA_964235625.1 uncultured Acetobacteraceae bacterium | reverse complement strand
ACGGCTTGGTGATGTAGTCGTCGGCGCCGAGGCGCAGGCCCATCAGCTGGTCGACTTCCTCATCCTTGGAGGTGAGGAAGATGACCGGCATGGAGGAGCGCTGGCGCAGCCGCTGCAGCAGCTCGATGCCGTCCATGCGGGGCATCTTGATGTCCAGCACCGCGAGGTCCACCGGGCGGGCGGTAAGGCCCTGCAGCGCGCTCTCGCCATCCGTGAAGGTGCGGACCTGGAAGCCCTCGGCCTCCAGCGTCATGCTGACCGAGGTCAGGATGTTGCGGTCGTCATCGACCAGGGCGATGGTCTGTTTCATGGCGCGGGTGCCTTGGATGGGACGTAGGGCGGAGTAACGGACGATTATGGCGCAAAACGGACCCGGAGGGGAACAGAATGTGGCAGAGCGTCAGGACCGGGCGGCGGTGTGGCAGGCGCGGACGCTGCTGCGGGCAGCCCGGGCTGGCACGCTCGCCACGGCGGAGGACGGGCAGCCCTACGCCGCCCTCGTGACACCCGCGCCGGCGCCGGATCTGTCGCTGCTGGTCCTGCTCTCCGGCCTGTCCGCCCATACGCGCCACCTGCAGCAGGACGGTCGATGCGCAGTGATGGTGACGGGCGAGGCGACGGACGCGAACCCGCAGACCGCGCCGCGCCTGACGGTACTGGGCGTGGCGGTTGAGGAGCCGGACCCGGCGTTGAAGGCCCGCTGGGTCGCGCGCCACGCCTATGCCGGGTTCTACGCCGGGCTGGAGGATTTCCGCCTGGTCCGCATCCGCCCGACCGGCGGCCAGTTCATCGGCGGCTTCGCCAGCGCCCACCGGCTGAGCGCCGCCGACCTCACCCCCGACCCGGCGGCGGTGCTGGCCGTGGCGGCGGCGGAAGCGGACCTGATCGCGGGCACGGGCGCGGCGACGCTAGAGGCGCTTGCCGGCGGCCCCGGCTGGCAGATGGCGGCGGTGGATGTGGACGGCTGCGACCTGCTGCAGGAGGAGACGGTGCGCCGTGTCGCCGGGGCCGCCCCGGTGGCCGATGCAGACGGGGTCCGGGCGGAGCTGGCGCGGGTCTCGCATCTGCCTTCTCCCTCTCCCGTCCTTCACGGGAGAGGGCCGGGGTGAGGGCCGAGCGCGCACATACCGTCCGGCAGTGACGGGATCCCAAGCTCACTCACCCCTCTCTCTCCCAAAAGAGGGAGAGGGAGAAGGCAGGTTCCCGATGAAAGGCGAAGGAACGGCGAGTACAGCGACCCAGCGGACAATCCGGCTATAAGCCCGCATGGACGGCCTGCGCATCACACCCCGCATCACCATCGCCGAGTCCGAACTGGAAGAACGGTTCATCGCGGCGGCCGGGCCAGGCGGGCAGAACGTCAACAAGGTCGCCACCGCGGTGCAGCTGCGCTTCGACGCGCTGGCCTCCCCCGCGCTGAGCCCGGCGATCCGCGCGCGGCTGGCCGTGCTGGCCGGGCGGCGGATGACCGAGGCCGGCGTGCTGGTGATCGCCGCCAACCGCCACCGCACCCAGGAGCGCAACCGCGCCGACGTCCGCGAACGCCTTGCCGAACTGCTGCGCGCCGCCGCGGTGGCGCCGGTCTTCCGGGTCAAGACCCGGCCAACCCTGGGCAGCAAGACCCGGCGGCTGGAGGCCAAGGCGGTGCGGTCGGAGGTCAAGCGCGGGCGGGGCCGGCCGGCGAACGACTGACTTTCCATGGCGCGTTTGATTGAGGCCTGGCTGAAATAGCACGTCACCGTTACACTCCCGTTAAAGTTGGGAGAAGATCAATGCCAACAAGCCGAGAGTTCACCGTCGCGCGCCTCAGATCGGGGAGTTTCGTCGTGGTCGCGGCTGCCAGTTTCCTTACGCTCCTGGTCTATGGCCTCCATCCCTTGTCGCCGGCCCCGGATCGCCTCGCAGATAGCCGGGCAGACACCTCGGCGATCCATCTCTTGGCGCCTTTCAGGACGTCAGCGATCCGGGAGGATGATGCGATGCCGAGATGCGATACCATCAAGGCTATCAGGGACGTCACTGGTGCACTGGTCCGCACGCAAACCACCCGCGTCAGCGGCTTGAGCGACGTGGCGCAGGTGAGCGCTGACGGGCATGGCGGCTGGGCTTGCAGCGCGACCGTGAACCTCGATTTCGGATCAAGGCCGGTCACCTACGCCATACGCCGGCTGGTCCCCGGGAAGAAAACCTGGGAGATGAGCCTGACGGGACCTTGACCCCGACAGGATGAGCCGCGCCGTCACGAAAGTCGCCGCCCGTCGGCGGCATCGAACAGGTGCAACGCAGCCGCCGGGAAAGCGACGGACAGCGCCTCCCCCACCGGCAGTGCGCCGGCCTGCTTCACCAGTAGTTTCGTTCCGTCATCCAGGTGGCCGTGCACCAGCGTCTCGGACCCGAGTGGCTCCACCAGGTCCACGTGCAGCGGCAGCCCGCCCGGCGCCAGGTTAATGTGTTCGGGCCGGATGCCCAGCGTAACGGGACCTTGGGCCGGCGCACCCGGCGGCAGCATGACTTTGTGGCCGGACGTAAGGCACGCGGCCCCACCCTCCACCGCCGCGTTCAAGAAATTCATCGCGGGCGCGCCGATGAACCCGGCGACATAGGCGGTGGCCGGACGCGCGAACACCTCCATCGGCGGCGCGAACTGCACTGGCACGCCCTGGTGCAGCACCAGCAGCCGGTCTCCCAGCGTCATCGCCTCCACCTGGTCGTGCGTCACATACAGGCTGGTCACGCCCAGGCGGCGCTGCAGCTGGCGGATCTCGGCGCGCATCTGCACCCGCAAGGCGGCATCGAGGTTGGACAGCGGCTCGTCGAACAGGAACAACTTCGGTTCGCGCACGATCGCCCGGCCCATGGCGACGCGCTGGCGCTGCCCGCCGGAAAGCTGGCGCGGGCGCCGGGCCAGCAGTGCGCCGAGCCCGAGCAGGTCCGCCGTCTGCTGCACGCGGGTGCGAATCGCATCCTTCTTCATGCCGCGGATGCGCAAGCTGTAAGCCATGTTCTGCTCGACCGTCATGTGCGGATAGAGCGCGTAGTTCTGGAACACCATGGCGATGTCGCGCGCCGCCGGGTCGAGCCGGGTCACGTCGCGCCCGTCCAACAGGATGCGGCCGGCGGTCGCCGTCTCCAGCCCGGCGACCAGGCGCAGCAGCGTGCTCTTGCCGCAGCCGGAGGCGCCGACGATCACCAGCATCTCGCCATCCTGCAAGGTGAGGTCGATCCCCTGCAGGACCGCGGTGTCGCCGAAGCTCTTGCGCAGCCCGTCGAGTTGCAGCGTGGCCATCTACTTGTCACTTTCGGTCAAGCCGGCCACGAACCAGCGTTGCATCAACAGCACCACGGCTACCGGCGGCAGCAGGGCCAGCACCGCCACCGCCATCACCCGGTTCCACTCCACCGCGTTCTCCACACCGATCATCTTCACGATGCCGATCACGATCGTGTCCAGCCGCGGGTCGGTCGCGACCAGCAGCGGCCACAGGTACTGGTTCCAGCCATAGACGAACAGGATGACGAACAGCGCCGCGATGTTGGCGGACGACACCGGCAGCAGGATGTCCTGCAGGAACCGCCATGGCCCAACGCCGTCGATGCGGGCCGCCTCCACCAACTCGTCGGGCACGGCGAGGAACACCTGGCGGAACAGCAGCGTCGCGGTGGCCGAGGCGATCAGCGGCACGGTGAGGCCGCCAAACGTGTTGATCATGCCGAACCCGGCCATCACGGTGTAGGTCGGGATGATCCGAACCTCCACCGGCAGCATCAGCGTGATGAAGATGACACTGAACGCCACCATCCGCAGCGGCCAGCGGAAGAAGGTCACGGCATAGGCGGAGAGCACGGAAATGACGATCTTGCCCACCGCGATCGCGAGCGCCATCCCGAAGGAGACGAGCAGCATCCGCCACACCGGCTGTGCGCCGGCGCCGCCGTGGGTCAGCACGTCGGCATAGACGCCGAGGCCGGCCGGGTCGGGGATCAGCGACAGCCCGCCACGCGCGATGGCGCCGGAGTCCTGGGTGGACCCGGCGAAGATCATCCAGAGCGGCAGGGCGAAGAGCAGCACGCCGAGGATGAGGACGGCGTGAGGCACGAGATCGCCGACGCTGTAAAGCCCCCTCCCCTTGTGGGAGGGGGTTGGGGGAGGGGTAGGACGCGCCCCGAGATCGGCCGTATGGCTCCCCCCCCCCCGGCCCCCTCCCACACGGGGAGGGGGAGAATAGACCACGCCGCTCATGCTTGCCGCCTGCCCAGGAAGCGGAACTGCAACGCCACCAGCACGATCACCCCCAGCATCAGCACCACCGACTGCGCGGAGGACGACCCTAAGTCCAGGTTGATCACTCCGTCCCGGTACACCTTCACCAGCAGCGTCTCGGTGGATTTGCCGGGTCCACCCTTGGTGAGCGCCCAGATCGGGCCGAACGTGTCGAATGCGGCGTAGACGACATTGACCACTAGGAGGAAGAACACCGTCGGCATCAGCAGCGGCAGGGTAATGGTGCGGAACCGGTGCCAGCCGCGCGCACCATCCATGCGGGCGGCCTCGGTCACGGTGCGCGGGATGGATTGCAGCCCGGCGACGAAGAAGATGTAGTTGTAGCTCACCTGCTTCCACGCCGACGCCAGCACCACCAGCAGCATAGCCTGTGACCCGTTCAGTGCGTAGTCCCAGCCTAAGGCCGCGTTCAGCCAGCGGCCGAACAGGCCGATCTGCGGGTGAAGCAGGAACAGCCAGATCACCCCCGCCACCGCCGGCGCCACCGCATACGGCCAGATCAGCATCGTGCGATAGAAGTTGCGCCCGCGCACCACGCCGTCCGTCATCACCGCCAGCAGCAGCGCCGCCGCCATCGAGAGCGCGCAGACCGCGGCCACGAAGCCCACGGTGCGCCAGGTCGTCTCCACATACAGCGGGTCGGAGACCAGGTCGGCGTAGTTGTCCAACCCCACGAACACTTCGGACAAGCCGAAGGGATCGGTGCGGATGAAGCTGGACCACACCGCCTCGCCCGCCGGCAGCAGGAAGAACACCACCGTCAGCGCGAGCTGCGGCAGCACGAGGCCGACGGGCAGTATCCAGCCGGGGAAGATGGTGCGGCGCATGGCTACCCGCCGCACCCGGTCCGCGGCATCAGGTCCTGGCGGATTTCTCGAACTCGCGCAGCACGCGGTTGCCGCGGGTGCTGGCGCTGTCCATCGCGGCCTGCGCCGTCTGCTGGCCCTGCAACGCCTTCTCCACTTCCTCGTAGATGATGTTGCGGATCTCCGGCAGCCGGCCCAGGCGCAGGCCGCGGCTGTTCACCGTCACGGTGCCGCGGGTCAGCTGCTGGATCGGCAACTCGGTGCCGGGATTCTTGGCGTAATAGCCCTGCTGCTTGCTCAGCTCGTAGCCCGCCAGCGTGACGGGCACGTAGCCGGTGTGCTGGTGCCAGGCGGCGGCGTTCTCCGGCGTGGCAAGGAAGGCCAGGAAGGCGCCGACGCCCTTGTACTCCTCGGCCGGTCGGTTCGGGGCCGTCATCGTCCACAGGCTAGCGCCGCCGATGATGGAGTTGATCGGCTGCTGCGTGATCGCCGGGTCATACGGCAGGTAGGCGGGCGCCCACTTGAACTGCGCGCTTTTGATGAGGTCCCCGCGTTCGCCCGAGCTGTTGAACCCGATGCCCGCCTGGCCCGACAGGAACACGCTGTCCGCCTGGCTGTCGCGACCGCCATATTTGAAGAAGCCGGCCTTCTGCCAATCCAGGAAACGCTGCAGCTGCTTGACGAACTCGGGCTTGTTCAGGTTCAGCTGCGCGCCCAGCCCGTCGAAGCCATCGCCCTCAGTTGCGAAGGCGATGTTGTGGATCGCGGCGTATTCCTCGAGCTGGATCCAGGAGAACCAGCCGGTGGAGATCGGGATCGCCACGGCGCTCTTGGACTTCATCGCCTCGCCGGCGGCCTGCACCTCGTCATATGTGGCGGGCGGCTTTGCCGGGTCGAGCCCGGCCTTCTCGAACGCGTCCTGGTTGATCCACATCACGGCGGTCGAGGAGTTGAACGGCACGGAGGCCATCCGCCCGTCCGCCAGGCTGTAATAGCCGCGCACGGCGGGGATGTAGGCGTCGGGCGTGATCGCGGCACCGGTCTCCTGGATGAGCTGCCAGGCCGGCTTCACGGCCGCACCTGCGGCCAGCATCGTGCCCGTGCCGACCTCGAACACCTGCACCAGGTTCGGCGCCTGCCCGGCGCGGAAGGCGGCGATGGCGGCGGTCAGCGTCTCGGCGTAGGTGCCCTTGAACACCGGCTGCACCTCGTACGCGGCCTGCGAGGCGTTGAAGGCGGTGGCGAGCCGGTTCACCTCCTCGTTCAGCGCCGCCGTCATCGCGTGCCAGAACACCACGCGCGTCTTGCCGGCTTGGGCCCGCACGGCCAATGGCGCGACGGCGAGGGCCGCAGCACCCCCCAGCAGAGAACGGCGAAGCATTTGATGAACTCCCGATTGTTTTTGGGGGTTAGCCGCTGGACGTTACATTCCGGTTACAGGGTTATGACGCTCTGGTGAAGCGGTCAGCGCTTGTACACGCTCCACAGCATCAGCCAGCGGATTGGGAACACCCAAACTACGCCGGCGACCAGGAAATACACTGCCTGCACCAGCCAATGCC
>CAXSEK010000173.1:0-6659 GCA_964235625.1 uncultured Acetobacteraceae bacterium | reverse complement strand
AGCCAGTTGAACCAGTTGTCGGCGCAGGATGCCCGGCTCGACCTGCAGCGATCGCTGCAGGAGGCGGAGCAGACGGCAAAGTCCGCTGCCAACGACCTACAGGCTAAAGTCGCGGAAGCGGCGGGGGACGACCAGAACTGGAAATCCCAGAACGCGACCGACCTGACGACGGCCCAGCGCCAGTTGGACCAGGCACGGAGCGACCTGGCAAAAGCGACGATGCGGTCGGGATTGGTCGATATCCGCGCCGATCAGGACGCGACGGTGCTTTACCGTGCCCCCGTATCAGTCGGGTCCGTGCTGCAGTCGGGGGATCAGTTCCTGAAGCTGGTGCCGTCCAATGCACCGGTCGAGATCGAGGCGAGCGTGCTGGGCAGCGAGGCCGGCTACGTGCACGAGGGCGACTCCGTCACGGTCAAGTTCGATACGCTGCCCTTCATCCATTACGGTTCGGCCGATGGCACGATCCGCGTCATCAGCCCGGACAGCTTCACGCCGACCGGGCAGGCTCCTGACTCGGTGATGCATGGCAGCTCCGATGCCAATTCGTCCGCCCAGGCGCCGCAACCGGGACAGGCGTACTACAAGACCAGGATCGAGATCACCAAGGTCAATTTGCACGACACGCCACGCGGCTTCCGGATCGTGCCGGGCATGCCGGTCACGGCCGACATCATGGTCGGGAAGCGCACTGTGCTGAGCTATATCTTCAGCCGGGCGTTGCCGGTTGCGATGGATGGAATGCGCGAGCCGTGAGGCCGTTTGGCTGGGCGATTGTGCCGGAGCCCGCGGTTAGACGGGTGGCGGGGCTCGGGCGATGAGCCTGTTAACGCGGCTAGTCCGGTCGCTGCCGATCGGCTCCGGCCTGCAACGGGGCGAGCGCCTGCTGGTGGCCGGTGATCCGGCAGCCGCATTCGCCCAGTTCGCCCGCGCTGCCAAGGCCGGGGATCAGGAGGCGCAGTTCCGCGTCGGGCGCTGCTACATGGAAGCGACGGGGGTTCCGCCATCGCCCCTGGAGGCGGCGGTGTGGTTCGAGCGGGCCGCCTCCGCCGGTCATCCGGAGGCGCAGGCCAGGTTGGCAGCGCTGTGCATGAGCGGGTTGGTGCGCGGCAGGTCGGGTGGCCGATCCGCTGCGCTGTATGAGGTCAATAACACTGCTGGCCCGGATTACGTGCTGGCGGCCGAGTGGGCTCGCCGGGCATCTGCGGCCGGATCGGCCGAGGGCAAGGCCGTGCTCGCTACGATCCTAACCTCTGGTCCGGAAGAGATGCGTGACCTGGAGCAGGCGGAGACGCTGTACCGGGATGCGTCCCAGGGTGGCAGTGCGCAGGGGAAGCTCGGCTTGTCGCTGATGCTGGTTCGCGGCCAGCCGGACCAGGCGACACGTGAGGAAGCGGCGGTGCTGATGGGTGAGGCCGCCGAGATCGGCCTGCCGATGGCGAAATACCTGCTCGGCGTGATGCTCGACTTCGAAGTCGGGTTAGAGCGGGACCAGCAGCGGGCGGTCCAGCTCTATCGGCAGGCGGCCGAGGCCGGGATTCGGCCAGGCCAGGCTCGCTATGGCCTGGCGTTGATGGAGGGCCGTGCCGTCAAGCAGGATCGCGTGTCCGGCGAGACGTGGCTTCGCCGGGCGGCGTTGGCCGGGGATGCCGAAGCCGCGGCACTGGTGGGCGACCTGTATGCCAAGGGTGGCGAGCTGCCGCCGAACTACGCCGAAGCCTCGATGTGGTTCAGCCGTGCCGCCGAGAGCGGGCATGCTGCGGCGGCCCGGGCACTCGGTCTGTTGCACCTGACGGGGGCCGGCGTCGCGCGCGATGCAGACGAGGCGGCGCGCTGGTTCCGCAAGGCGGCCGAGGCTGGCAATGCCGCGTCCCAGTCGGACCTGGCCAACCTGCTGCTGCAAGGGGCCGGAGGCGAGGAGGACCGCATCCGCACGCGGGAGTGGTTCGAGCAGGCTGCCGACCGGGGCGACCTGATCGCGGCCTTCAACTTCGGCGTCTGCCTGGCCGAGGGTGTCGGGATCGAGCGGGACGAGCGCCGGGCGGCACAATGGCTGCGCAAAGCGGCCGATGGCGTGGTGACGGCGCAGTACTGGTATGGGCGGCTGTTGGCCGAAGGCCGCGGCGTAGACCGGGACGAGCCCGAGGGGCGCAGCTGGATCAAGCGCGCCGCCGACGCCGGGCTGCTCGAGGCGCGGGTGGCTCTCGCAGAGATGCTGGTCAACGGACGGGGCGGGGAACGGGACCATCATGCGGCGCTGGCGCTGTTCAGCCGTGCGGCCGAGGAGGGGCATATCGGCGCGATGTTCGCCACCGGTGCGCTGTATGGCGGCGGGCACGACGTCGAGGTGAACCGCACCTTGGCCCAGCAATGGTTCAAGATGGCGGCCGAGCGCGGCCACGCCTACGCGCAGATGATGTTGGGCCGCTATCTGGCGCGCAACCTGGCTGGTGAGCAGAACCTGAAACAGGCCCGTTACTGGTTCGAGCAGGCCCGTGCCCAGGGTGTGACCGAGGTGGATGCCGATCTGGCGGGCCTGTCGGCCTTCGAGGCCGCCCAGGCGCAACTCGCATCCCAGGTCCAGGCGGCAGCACAGGCACAAGCGGCGTCCGCGGCGGATTGATGCGCCAGCTGATCTCGTCGGGCTCCCTGTTCGAGGCCGGGATCGGCTACTCGCGGGCGGTGGTGGACGGCGACTGGGTGTTCGTGTCCGGCACGACGGGCTTTGACTACGCGGCGATGACGATCTCGGCCGACGTGCGCGAGCAAGCGGCGCAAGCGTTGTGCAATATTGGGGCGGCGCTGACCGAGGCCGGCTGTAGCTTCGCCGACGTAGTGCGCGTACGCTACATCGTCCCTGACGCGGCCGATTTCGAACCGTGCTGGCCGACGCTGCTGGCCTGCTTCGGCTCGGCACGGCCGGCAGCAACAATGATCGCCGCAGGCTTGGCCGACCCACGCATGAAGATCGAGATCGAAGTCACCGCACGCCGGCGCAGCTGAGGGGCGGGGTTGCGGTTGGGATCGAACGCGCCGGGCCTGCGCCCAACCAAGGTCCCGTTGCGGACACGCGACGAGATGTGGGCCGACCTAGCGACCGAGGCCTGGCACAAGGGCCTTGCCGCGCCGGACCCGGCCGAAGCGCGGCGTTGGTTCGAGCGGGCGCGGCGGATCGCCCCCGGTGACGACACGATTGGCCTGAGCCTTGGACTGGCCTGCCTGAACGGCGGCGACACGGCGCAGGCTTGCGGCTTTTTCCGTCCGATCGCCGAGCGCTGGGACCTGATGGAGGCCTGGGTCGGCCTGGCCGCCGCGGCGCTGCATACGCGAGACTGGCCAGAGGCGGCGCGGGCCATGCAGGCGGCACTGTCCCGCCACGCAGCTGGCCCGGCGCTGTTCCCGCTCGCGGCATCGGTGGCGCAGGCGGCGGGGCTGCCCGGGTGGTGCGCCGTCGATGGGCAGGGCACCATCCACGCTGACCAGCCGGCGGACATTTCGGTCAACGGCAAGCGGTTGGACGTACGGTGGTCTGGTAATCGCTGCCGGGTTCCACCTGGGCGCAGTGTGACCGTGCAACGCGGGCGCGCGGGCCTGCTGGGCAGTCCGATCGACCTCGTGGCCATCGCGGCTGTCGAGGGCTTCGTGGCCGCAACTGACGGTGGCGGGCTGGAGGGCTGGGCGTGGCACCCCGGCGACCCCGAGCGGGACCCGGTGATCGAGCTCCGGTTCACCTGCGGCGCGACGCGCCTGGTCACCGCCCGCGAGCCGTTCGAAGCCGGCGAGTCCCGTCAGCCGCTCGCCCGTCCGCGCCGGTTCCGCATTCCGGGCGCGGCGATCCCGCCCGGGCCGGTCGAGCTGCGCGCGGGGTGGCGGCAGCTCTGGGGCAGCCCGATTGATCCCGGGTTGGAGCGACGGACCGCAGCCGGGCTGGAACGCAGCTTCACGCCGGTCTGGGCGGACGTCATCGGCCCCCGTCCTACCGTGCAGCCGACGCGGCCGCCGGTCGACGTAGTCGTGCCGGTCTACCGGGGGCTGCGGACGGCGATGGCGTGCCTGCACTCGGTTCTGCCGACGCTGCCGGAGGGAAGCCGGCTGCACGTCGTGGATGACGGGGCGGTGGATGCCGAACTCGGCGCCGCGCTGGACGGAATGGCGGCATCGGGTGCCATCGTGCTGCACCGATTGGCGGAGAATGCCGGGTTCCCGGGAGCCGCGAACACGGGCCTGCGCGCGGCGGCGGGGCGGGATGCCGTGCTGCTCAACAGCGACACGGTCGTGGCGCCCGGCTGGCTGCAGCACCTGGCGGACGCGGCCCATAGCGCGCTCGACATCGGCAGCGCCTGCCCGCTGTCCAACGATGCGACGATCCTGAGTTACCCCAAGCGGGAGGGCGGCAACCCGATGGCCGATCCGGTCCCGCTCGCCGCCCTCGCGCGCCGCGCGAACGGGGCGGCGACGGTGGACATCCCCGTTTCGGTCGGCTTCTGCATGTACATGCGCCGCGACTGCATTGATGCCGTGGGATTGCTGCGGGAGGATCTGTGGGCGCAGGGCTACGGGGAGGAGAACGATTGGTGCCTGCGCGCGCGCCACCGCGGCTGGCGGCACGTGGCGGCGGCCGGTTGCTACGTGGCGCATGAGGGCGGTGCGTCATTCGGGGCGGCACGGCGGCACTTGCTGGCGCGCAACGGGGCGCTGCTGGAGCGGCTGCATCCCGGCTACGGCGCGATGGTCGGTGTGTGGATCGCGCGTGACCCATTGGGCGTGGCCCGGCGGCGGATGGACGCGTTGCGCTGGCGGGAGGGACGGCGGCCCGGGGCGGTGGCGATCGTGACGCATGCCGGCGGCGGCGGGGTGGACCGCGTGGTGGCCGAACGAAGCCAGGCGTTGCGCGCGGAAGGTGTCCGCCCCGTGGTGATCCGCCCGGATGGCGACATGGCGGTGGTGGGGGACGGGGACACGCCCAATTTGCGCTTCCGGTTGCCGGAAGCGTGGAACGCATTGTTGCGCCTGCTGCGGAGCGATCGGGTGCGCTGCGTGGAGCTGCACCACACGCTGGGGCATACGCCGGAGATCCTGCGCCTTGGCGAGCGGCTCGGTGTCCCGCATGAAGTGTTCGTGCATGATTACGCGAGTTTCTGCGCCCGGATCGCCCTGGTGCCGGAGCACAGCTATTGCGGGGAGCCGCCGCTGGCCGGCTGCGAGGCTTGCATCGCCGACCATGGCAGCAACCTCGAGGAGGAGATCGCTCCGGCGGCGTTGGTCGCGCGGTCGGCGGTGCTGCTGGCGGGGGCACGCCGGGTGGTGGCGCCGGCGGCCGACGTGGCGGCGCGGGTGCGGCGGCATTTCCCGGCGGCACGGCTGGAAGTGACGCCGTGGGAGGACGACGCCGCCATCCCGGCGCCGCCACCCACGCGCCGCCCGGTGCGCCACGTGTGCGTCGTGGGCGGGATCGGGGTGGAGAAGGGCTACGAGGTCCTGCTCGCCTGCGTGCGGGACGCGGCGGCGCGGTCCTTGCCGTTGCGGTTCACGGTGGCAGGGTTCACCGCCGATGACGAGCGGATGTTGGCGGCGGGTCGGGTGTTCATCACGGGCCAGTATGCCGAGGCGGAGGCGGTGGCGCTGATCCGGGCGCAGGCGGCGGACATCGCGCTGCTGCCCTCGGTATGGCCGGAAACGTGGTGCTTCACGCTCGGGCAGGCCTGGCGCGCGGGGCTGCGGGCGGCAGTGTTCGACCTGGGGGCGCCGGCCGAGCGCGTGCGGCGGACCGGCTATGGGGATGTGCTGCCGCTCGGGCTGCCGGCGGCGTCGCTGAACGATTGGCTGCTGCGGGGTCCAGCGGCGCCCCGGCGGGAGGGCGGTCATGGGCCGCCACTCCATCAAACCCCATCGCCATCGCCGCGAAATCCTGCCATCTGACGTCTGTACCCGTACCAATCGAAGAGCGCCCGCATGTCCGACGTCGCCTCGCCCGCCCCGCAACTCGTCACGGAGCTGAAGGTGTCCGCCCACCTGATGCAGCTCGAGGCTGGCGTGTATTGCGTATACAACACGCCGGGGTCGCCGCCGCCGGACCCGGCGACCGGGCTGCCGGGCGTGCGGTTGTCGCGGCCGCCGGGTCAGGCGCCGGATGCCATGACGATCACCGGTTTCACCGAGGATGGCTGGCTCGGCACGCCGGACGCGGCGGCGATGGTGCGGGTCAATCACGGGCCGGCGCAGGTGCTGATGACCATCTACCAGGACCGCAATGCCGACCGCGACCCGCCCCGGCTGCAGGTCACGCGGTTGGTGGAGGGCACGGCGGCCCAGGTGCAGCAGGTGATCCGTCCGCCGGCAGGGGATGGCCCGGCGCCCGCAACCGACCCGGCGCGGGTATCCGGCGCGGATATCGCGGCCCATCTGCAGGTGCATGGCGACGTGCTCGGCAGGATCGGCGAGTGGGTCGGCGAGCGTGGCAGCGAGCGCTGGGTGGAAGGTTTTGCGATCACGCCCCGCCACCCGGAGGTGAGCACGTCGGAGATCGAGTATCAGGCGGTGCTGGGCCGGGGCTGGATGTCGCCCTGGGCGGAGGGCGGTCAGTATTGCGGCAGCCGCGGCATGGCACTGCCGATCCTCGGCTTGCGGGCGCGCCTGCGTGGCAAGGCGGCTGAGACGCT
>CAXSEK010000172.1:2403-6666 GCA_964235625.1 uncultured Acetobacteraceae bacterium | reverse complement strand
CGGCCAGATCGGCAACGTCATGGACATGTATTCGAGCGCCGCGGGGAAGATGCGCTTCAGCTTCACCCGCACGTGCAAGTCGTCGATCTTCTCCGCACCGGCGAGGTAGGCGTAGTTGGACGGCACGGCGACCTGCTTGTCGGTCAGCACGGTGTTGATGGTGTAGACGACGTCGTCGGCGGTGAACGGGCTGCCGTCATGGAACGTGACGCCGGAGCGCAGCTCGAACTCCCAGGTCGTGTCATCGGTCTGCTTCCATGACGTGGCGAGCAGCGGCTTGATCTGGAAGGTGTCCGGATCGCGGTAGATCAGCGTGTCCCAGGCCTGGTGCGCGAGGACGAGGCCGGTGCGGAGTTGGTTGTAGTACGGGTCCACGTCGGGGATCGCGTCCCGCCAAGCGATCCGCAAAGTGTTGGCGGATTTCTGCGCCGAGGCAGGCGGTGCGGTCAGCAACAGGGCCAAGGGCAGGCAGGCCAAAATCCGCCATGCGGGCATCGCTCAACGTCCCCGAAACACCACCAGGAGCCTAGGCGGGTGTCGGGCGGCCAACAAGCGGCCGGCTCTTGCCAGCCAGCAACGAAACAGCTTCATTAGGCGTTCATCACCCGGCGGCGATGCAGCCGCGTAGAGGATCCCCGGTCATGCTTCGTTACGCCCTCATCTTCGCCGTGATATCGGTCATTGCCGGCTTCTTCGGGTTCAGCGGCTTGTCATCGGCCACCGCCGGGATCGCCAAGATCTTCTTCTTCATCGCTATCGCGATCTTCCTGATCTTCGTGGTCCTCGCCATCGCCGGGATCAACGCGCTGTAGCACCCGCCCTAGGGTAGCACTTGCCTGGCTCCCCTCTTCTCCCTCTCTCGTGACGGATGGGAGAGGGAGAAGAGGGCGCCTTACTCGATCGCGGCATACCCCGGCGGTGGCGTGAAGGCCCGCCAGGCCCGTTCCAACAGCCCGGCGACGGCGATCGTGGTGCGGTCGCCATACAGTTGCCCGGCGATCTGCACGCCGTACGGCAGCCCACCCGGCGTCAGGCCCAACGGCGCCACGCTCGCCGGCAAGTGGAAGCCGCCGGTGATGCCGGGCCAGAACAGCAGGTCGTTATAGGATATGTCCTGCCCGGCCACGGTCAGCCGGCGATCCTTCACCAGCCCCTCCGTCATGTGCTTCCAGGTCGGCGCGCCGAGCACGGGGCACAGCACCACGTCCCACTCCCGGAAGAACGCGCCCCACGCCCGACGTATCCGGTGCCGCCGCTCGTTGAGGCCGAGCCAGTCGGCATGAGTCAGGTCCACGGTGCGGCTCATCACGGCATTGGCGCTGCGGTCGTCGGGGGACAGCACGCGGACACCGGCCCGAATACGCTCGCGTTCCTCCTCGGTGGAGCGGCCGCTGAGGGCGGCGAACAAGAGCTTGAGGTAGAGCGTGTATCCCGCCTCGATATCGAACCCCGGCCGGGCGGAGCGGTCTACCACCGCCCCTTCCCGCTCCAGCAAATCGGCCAGCTCCAGCAGCGAGGCGGTGATCGCCGGGTCGGTGACCTGCCCCGGCTGCTCCGCCCAGACCGCGACGCGCAACCCCTTCAGCCCCGATACGCGCGGCGCCGGCAGATGCAGGCGTAGCGCCGTCTCCGCCTCGTCCGGACCGGCCAGCACGTCCAGCGCCAGCGCGAGGTCGGCGGCCGACCGGGCGAGAGGCCCGATCACCGAGATGTCCGTCCCGGCCGCGTTCTCCGCCAGCGCATGGCCATACATCGGCAGCAGCCCGTGTGTCGGCTTATGGCCGAACACGCCGCAGGCATGCGCCGGCTGGCGGATCGAGCCGCCGATGTCGCTGCCCGCCTCCAGCCCGGTTAGCCCGGCCGCCACCGCCGCCGCCGAGCCGCCGGAGGAGCCGCCAGGCGTCGTCTCCAGGTCCCACGGGTTGTTGGTGCGGCCGTAATTGGCGTTGAAGCTCTGCCACTCCCCGAGCCGGATCGGCACGTTGGTCTTGCCGAACACCACGGCGCCGGCATCCAGCAGCCGGTCCACCGGCAGCGCGTTGGTCTCGGCCAGCTTGCCGTTGAACTCCGGGACGCCCCAGCTGGTCGGCAGCCCGGCCACGTTGAAGCTCTCCTTCAGCGTCATCGGCAGCCCGTGCAAAGGCCCCGTGAGCGGCCCGTTATCCAGTTCGCGGGCCCGGATCCGCGCCCGCTCGAAATCCCGCACCACCACCGCGTTCAGTGCCCCGTCGAACCGCTCCACCCGCCCGATGAAGTGGTCGAGCAGCTCCAGGCACCCGACATGGCGCGCCCGGATCGCGGCGGTGAGGAAGGAGGCGGAGGCGAATGATAGGTCCATGCCGGGTCATCCCATCGTCGAGTTGAAGGCGCCACCGTCCAGCAGCAGGTTCTGGCCGACGATGAAGCCGGAGGAGGCGGCGCACAAGAACACGCACGCGTCGCCGAACTCCGCCGGGTCACCCACCCGCTGGGCGGGGGTGACGGCCATGCGCGCGGCGATTTCCGCCTCCACGCTGCGCCCGGCCGTGGCGGCGCCGGCGGCCATGTTGGAGCGCAGGCGGTCGGTCAGGAACGGGCCGGGCAGCAGGTTGTTGATGGTCACGTTGTGCCGCGCCACCTGCCTCGCCAGCCCGCCGACGAACCCGGTCAACCCGGCGCGGGCCCCGTTGCTCATGCCGATGGACGGGATGGGGGACTTCACGGAGGCGGAGGTGATGTTGACGATACGGCCGAAGCGGCGGGCGATCATGCCATCAATGGTAGCTTTGATCAGCTCGATCGGCGTCAGCATGTTCGAGTCGAGTGCGCGGATCCAGTCCGCACGGTCCCAGTCGCGGAAGTCGCCGAAGGGTGGGCCGCCGGCGTTGTTGACCAGGATGTCCGGCGCCGGGCACGCCGCCAGCGCTGCCTCCCGGCCGGCCTCGGTGGTGATATCCCCCGCGACCGCGGTGACTGTGGCACCGGTCGCTGCGCGGATGTCGCTCGCCGTCTGCTCCAGCGTCTCCGCCGTGCGGGCGGTGATCGTGACGCTCACGCCTTCGCGCGCGAGGGCCATGGCGCAGGCGCGGCCAAGCCCCTTGCTGGCGGCGCTAACCAGGGCCGTGCGGCCGTGCAGTCCGGTGTCCATGCTGTCGTTCCTGTTGGTTAGTGGGTGATCTCAGCTCTCGCCACCATACATCCCGAGGTCCAACAGCACCGTCCGGATCGCCTCCGGCACCGCCACCGGGCGCCGGGTCGCGCGGTCAACGTGGACGTGCACGAAATGCCCCTCCGCCGCTGCCTCGTCCGACTCGCCGCGGAACACGGCCAACTCGTAGCGCACCGAACTCGTTCCCAGACGGCCCAGCCGCAAGCCCACTGTGACCAGCTCGGGGAACGCTACCTCGCCGAGGAAGCGGCATTGCGTTTCGGCCACCATCCACATCGGCCCGTCATGCAGGCCGATCAGCCCGCGCTCGGCCAGCCAGCCCGTCACCGCCGTGTCGAAATACGAGTAGTAGGTGACGTTGTTCACGTGGCCAAATACGTCATTGTCCATCCACCGCGTCGTGATCGGGCGGAACGCGCGATATGCGGCTTTGCGGCCAGGAGGCGCGTGAGGTTTCGTTCCTTGATCCATCATTCAATCATGGACAGGTCCGGGCACGGGCGCTAGACGGCCAGACGCCATGAAATCGGCCCTTTTCCTCGCCTGCTTCGCCTGCGCCGGGGCGCCTGCCGCCCGGGCCCACGCCATCCTCATCGACAGCACCCCCGCCGTCCACGGCAGCATCCCGGCCGGGCACGAGGCGGTGATGCTGAAGTTCAACTCGCGCATCGATCGCGAGCGGTCCCGCCTGACCCTGATCGCGCCCGGCAAGGACCCGGCCCGGCTGCCGATCGGCGCGGACGGGCCGGCGGACATCATCACCTCGGCCGCCGACCTGCCGCCCGGCGCCTACGCAATGCGCTGGCAGGTGCTGGCGGTGGACGGCCACATCACCCGGGGGGACGTGCCCTTCACCGTGACGCCACCCTAGCGTGTCGCTGCTCGTCGACCTGTTCGGCTATCTGGAGATCCTCCTCCACGGGTTGGTGATCCTCAGCCAGTCGATGGCGCTGGGGGGCGTGTTGTTCCTGGTGCTTTTGGCCCGGCCGTTCGCGGCCGAGCTGCCCGGCGGGGCGGCGGTTGCGCGGCGCACCGGCACCATCGCGGGCTGGGCGGGGCTGGCCCTGCTGCGGTGCGAGGGGCTGACGCTCGGGCTGCAGGCCGCCGTGCTGATC
>CAXSEK010000172.1:0-2393 GCA_964235625.1 uncultured Acetobacteraceae bacterium | reverse complement strand
CAGACGGTGGACCTGTCGCTGTGGACCGTGCTCGGCGCGTCTTTCGCGATGGCGGGGCTGGTGAAGTGCACGGCGGCGCTGCTGCTGGCGCTGTGCCTGCTTGCCTGGCGCACCACCCCCGCCGCGCTATTGCTGGCGCTGAGCGCGATCGAACTCGCTGCGGCCACGCTGTCCACCCATGCGGCCGCCCGCATGGAATACAGCCTGCCGCTGCTGGTGGTGGAGGCGTTGCACCAGCTCGGCGCCGCGATCTGGATCGGCGGCCTCCCCGCCTTCGTCATGGCGCTGGGCCGGCTGCAGGGCGGGGCCGCCTGGCGCCTTGTGGGTGCGCGGTTCTCCCGCGTGTCGATGGCCGGCGTCGCCTGCATCCTGCTCTCCGGCAGCGTGATGAGCGTGCTGTACATCGGCTCCTGGGACGCGGTGTACGGCACGGCCTACGGCGTGATGGTCACGGCCAAGGTCGCCATGTTCGGCGCCCTGCTGCTGCTGGGCTTGGGCAATCTCGTCACCACGGAGCGCCTGCGCAGCAACCCGCGCACCTCGGTGCTGCGCATGCGGCGGTTCGCCGAGGTAGAGATCGGCATCGGCATCTCGATCTTCTTCGCCGCCGCCTCGCTCACCTCCGTCCCGCCGGGCATCGACCTCACGCAGGACCGGGCGAGCTGGGCGGAGGTCGTGGAGCGCATCACCCCCATTTGGCCGGGGATGACCTCGCCGCAGTCGAACACGCTGGCGCTGCTCTCGCTACAGGACAAACTGGATGCGGAGGCGGCGAACGAGGCGAAGCAGCCGCCGCCCGCCTCGATTCCGGGGTCCGGCGAACTGCCGCCGCGCAATGCCGCCGACATTGCGTGGAGCGAGTACAACCATCATTGGGCCGGGCTGTTCGTGCTGCTGATGGGCGGCCTGGCCTTGCTGAACCAGGCGGGGGTGCGCTGGGCCCAGCATTGGCCGCTGACCCTGCTGGGCCTGGCCGTGTTCCTGCTGATCCGATCCGATCCGGAGGTCTGGCCGATGGGTTATGTCGGCCTGATCGAGTCGCTGCGGGACGTGGAGGTGCTGCAACACCGCATGTTCGTGCTGCTGATCGTCATCTTCGCCGCCTTCGAATGGAGCGTGCGCACGGGCCGCCTGCGCTCCCGCAAGGCGGCGCTGGTGTTCCCGCTGCTGACGGCGGCCGGCGGCGCCCTGCTGCTGACCCACAGCCACGCCATCGCCAACGTCAAGGACCAGTTATTGATTGAGCTAACCCACACGCCGCTTGCGCTTGCCGGCATCGGTGCCGGATGGACCCGCTGGCTGGAGCTGCGGCTGGACGGCCGCGCCGCCCGCATCGCCGGCTGGGTCTGGCCCGTGTGCTTCCTGCTCTGCGGCGTGGTGCTGATGATCTACCGCGAGGCATGACGGCCACCGTCTCGCTTCCTCCGCTAGCTACCTTCTCCCTCTCCCGCTTTGGGAGAGGGCCGGGGTGAGGGAGCTAGGGATGCGGTAAACGTAGGCGTCGCACCCGCGGTTAGGACACGTCGTTGTATATCGTCCCATCTTCGTGCGCATGCCGGTGGGATGCCAAAGTGCATCCCACTCTAGGGCAGCGGAGTCGTTGCAGAACCCAAATCAGCGCCCCTGCGCGGCCCGCTGCTGGGCCAGCAGCGCCTGGTTGTAGGCATTCTGCTGCGCCACGACGGCTTGGTTGTGCTGCTGTTGCTGCTGGACCACGGCGTTGCGCTGCTGCTGCTGCTGGCTGATCACGGCCTGGTTGTATTGCTGCTGCTGGCTGTTCAGCGTCTGGTTATACTGCTGCTGCTGTTGGGTCACCGCGTTATGCTGCTGCTGCTGGGCCAGTAGGCGCTGATTGTACTCCTGCTCCTGACGCACCTGGCCATTACGGTCCTGTTGGCGGCGGTCGTTACCGTAGCCCTGATTGTATTGGCGGTTCTGATCATAGCCACCATCCCCGTAATAGGATTGCGCTTGGGCCAGACCGGGCAGGGATATCAGGCCAGCAAGGGCCAAGGCGGCTGCGATACGCATGACTTTCTCCATTTCTCGACCCTTCCACTATTGGTTGCGATCGAGGCAAGACTTTGTGTCAAACGTGTCAAATCGATGCAGGTTCGTCAGGCACGGAGCGCCGCCGCCACCCGCGCCTCGACCTGGCCCATCGCCGTCGCCAGGGCCAGCTGCCCGGCACGCGCCACCGCCGGAGGGTCGTTGCCCTGCAAGGGTGCCGCCGCCGCCGTCTCGGCCTGCAGCAGCACGCGCACCGGGGACGGCCGGAGGTCCAGCAGCACCAGGCCAAGCGACACGCGGCTGACCTGCTCCGCCAGCCGCGCGATGAGCGAGAGCAGCTCTCCTTCCAGCGCCAAATCGGCCCGCAGCCGGCTACCCGGCGC
>CAXSEK010000171.1:0-6668 GCA_964235625.1 uncultured Acetobacteraceae bacterium | reverse complement strand
CAAGATCCGCCACCTCACGCTGCCCTACGGCGAGATCTGGGCCCGCCTGGCCGAATACGTCCGCGCCACCATGAAACAAGTCGGCATCGAGGGCACGCTCGAGAGCACCGACACCGGCGGCTGGGCACGCCGCATCGCCGACTGGGACTACGACACCTCGATCAACTACCTGTACCAATACGGAGACCCGACGCTTGGCGTGGAGCGGACCTATGTCAGCACCAACATCCAGAAGATCGTCTTCACCAACACCGGCGGCTACGTGAACCCGGAGGTGGACCGCCTGTTCGCCGAGGCCCGCCGCGCCCCCCTCCCCGCCGACCGCCAGAAAGCGTTCTACGCTGTGCAGGAATTGCTGGTGAAGGAGATCCCGCAGATCTGGCTGCTGGAGATGTCCTTCCCCACCATCCACGACAAGAAGGTGCACGACGTGCTGACACTCGGCACCGGCATCCACGCCCCGTTCGACGACGTGTTCATCAGCTGAATGGGTGCTGCCGGGTTCGCCCGTTTTCTCGCGGGCCGCATCGTGAAAATGGTGGTGATCGTATTCGCCATCATCGTCGTGAACTTCTTCCTCATCCACGCCGCCCCCGGTGACCCGGCGAGCGTCATGGCAGGCCAGTCCGGCGCCGCCGACCCGCAATTCGTGGAACAGCTCCGCCACGAGTTCGGGTTGGACAAGCCGCTGCTCACCCAACTGTGGATCTATGTCAGCTCGGTCGCCACCGGCGATCTCGGCATCTCCCACCGCCAGCAAAGGACGGTCCTCAGCCTGATCGCCGAACGCCTGCCCGCCACCCTCCTGCTCACCGGCGTCGCCTTCGCCTTCGCGCTCGCCGCCGGCATCGCCCTCGGCGCCGCCGCGGCCCGCCGGGTCGGCACCTGGGCGGACAGCGCCATCACGGTGCTGGCGCTCGGCTTCTACGCCACGCCGATCTTCTGGGTGGGGCTGATGCTGGTGCTGGTATTCAGCGTCTGGCTCGGCTGGCTGCCCTCCTTCGGCATGCAAACGGTGGGGGCGGACCTGCACGGCTGGGCCGCGGTGGCCGACACGTCCCGCTATTTGGTGCTGCCGTCCCTCACGCTCGGCCTGTTCTACATGGCCGTCTACGCCCGCCTCACCCGCAGCGCGATGCTGGACGTGGCCGGGCAGGATTTCATCAAGACCGCCCGGTCCAAGGGCGTCGGCGAAGGCCGCATCCTGCGCCGCCACATCCTGCGCAACGCCCTGCTTCCCGTCGTCACCCTCGCCGGCATCCAGGCCGGCCACCTGATCGGCGGCTCCGTCCTGGTCGAAACCGTCTTCGCCTGGCCCGGCATCGGCCGCCTCGCCTTCGACGCGCTACTGGCGCGGGACTACCAGGTCCTGCTCGGCGTCTTCCTGACCACGTCGGTGCTGGTGGTGGTGTTCAACCTGGTGACCGACCTGGTCTACCTAGCTATCGATCCGCGGATGCAGGCCGCGTGAGGCACACCGTCCTTCGTTCTCCCAGTGAGACACCGGAAACGGTGACAGCGGAAATTAGCTACGACTTGATAATGAATGATGACATGCCGTTTGTTGAAGGCTGCTATCGCCTACCTGGCAGCCCATGGCAGGTTTTGATTTTCCAACATTGGAGCTCGTACTCGTCTAAGCGCGCCACCTGGGCTAGCGGCGTTACCGGTATAGTCGTTTTTCGTCCAATTGACCTCCCGTTCAACAAGGCAACTGTTCAGACGATACTGGGGACGGAGCTTGGTGTCGTGGAGTGGGTCGAAATCCGCGGACCCGACTCGATGCAGCTCCGCTGAGATGACATCCTCACGCACCAGCGCGAACCGGCTTCCTTCTCCCCCTCTCCTTGAGGGAGGGGGCGTAGCTGCCAAAGGTTCCACGGGCTTCTTCAGCCCGTGGAAAGGCAGCGGAGGGCGGGGGGAGGGGTGGCCACGCACTCCGGCTTCTGGACAACCGAGCCGCGCACACCGTCACGCTGCATACGCGTCCCCTACCCCTCACCCCGGCCCTCTCCCTCAAGGGGAGAGGGAGAAGTGATCCGCACCTTCTTCCGCAACCGAGGCGCCGGGATTGGCCTCGCCATTCTCCTCCTCATCGCCCTCATGGCGGCCACCGCCCCCCTCGTCTTCCCCTTCTCCCCCTGGGACATGCAGGGCGCCCCCTTCGCCCCACCCGGCGAAGAAGGCTTCCTGCTCGGCTCCGACAGCCTCGGCCGGGACGTCGCGGCGGACATCGCGTACGGCGCCACCGTCTCCATCCTGGTCGGTGCCGTCTCCACCGCCGTGGCCCTGGCCCTCGGCGTGCTGCTCGGCGCCGTCGCGGGCTATGCCGGCGGCTGGGTGGACGACGCCATCATGCGCTTCACCGAGTTTTTTCAGACCGTCCCGTCCTTCATCCTCGCCGTCGTGCTGGTGGCGATCTTCACCCCCACCCTCACCTCGATCGTGGCCGCCATCGCCATCGTCTCCTGGCCCCCCGTCACCCGCGTCGTACGCGCCGAGTTCATGACGCTGCGCACCCGCGAGTTCGTCCAGGCTGCCGAGGTGCTCGGCCGCTCCCGCACCGCCATCGTCTTCCGGGAGATCCTGCCCAACGCGCTCTCCCCCATCATCGTCCTCGCCAGCCTCATGGTCGCCAGCGCCGTGCTGCTCGAATCCGCCCTCTCCTTCCTCGGCCTGGGCGACCCGAACCTCATGAGCTGGGGCTTCATGATCGGCGCCGGCCGCAGCGTCATCCGGCTCGCTTGGTGGATGAGCGTGTTCCCCGGCCTCGCCCTCTTCCTCACCGTCCTCGCCCTCAATTTGGTCGGCGAAGGCCTGAGCGACGCGCTCAACCCCCGCCTCGCCCGCCGGCGATGACCCTGCTCGCCATCGAGGGGCTGACCGTCGCCCTCCCCACCGGCGCCGACCGGCCGAACGCCGTCGAAGCCGTGTCTTTCACGCTCGACCCCGGCGAGGTGCTGTGCATCGTGGGCGAGAGCGGCTCCGGCAAGTCGGTCTCCGCCGCCGCCCTCACCGGGTTGCTGCCGCCGGGCCTCGCCGTCACCGCGGGGCGCATCGGCTTCGAGGGCCAGGACCTCCGCCACGCCTCCCCCGCCGCCCTGCGCGCCCTGCGCGGCGCCCGCATCGGCACCGTGTTCCAGGAACCGATGACCGCGCTCAACCCGCTGATGCGCGTCGGCGAGCAGGTGGCGGAGGTCATGCGCGTGCACAACCGCCCCGTCGGCAAGCGTGTCGGCGAACTGCTGGAAGCCGTCGGCCTGCCCGACCCGGCGCGCATCGCCCGCTCCTACCCGCACGCCCTCTCCGGCGGCCAGCGCCAGCGCGTGATGATCGCGACCGCCCTGGCGCTGGAGCCCGCCATCCTGATCGCCGACGAGCCGACCACGGCGCTGGACGTGACGACGCAGAAGCAGATCCTCGAACTGATCCGCGACATCCAGCGCCGCCGCGGCACCGGCGTCCTGTTCATCACCCACGATTTCGGCGTCGTGGCGGAGATCGCGGACCGTGTCGCCGTCATGCAGCGCGGCCAAATCGTGGAGCAAGGCACCGCCGCCGCCGTGCTGTCGTTCCCGCAGCACCCCTACACACGCGCCCTGATCGCCGCCATCCCGCATCGCCCACCGCAGCCTCGCGCCCCCTCCACCGCCCCCGTCGTCCTGGCGCTGGAGAGTGTCGGCAAGACCTACGGCTCCCCCGGCCTGTTCCGCACCGGCCGCATCGTCCACGCCGTGCAGGCCGCCACGCTGGACATCCGCCGCGGCGAGACCCTGGGCCTGGTCGGCGAGAGCGGCTCCGGCAAGAGCACCCTGGCCCGCTGCATCGTCCGCCTGGTCGCCGCCGACGCGGGCGCCATCCGCTTCGGCGATACCGATCTCCGCCCGCTGAGCCGTGCCGCGTGGAAGCCTTACCGCAAGCGCATCCAGATGGTGTTCCAGGACCCGTTCGCCTCCCTCAACCCGCGCCGCTGCGTCGGGGACATCCTGGCCGAGGGCCCCGTCGCCCACGGCACCCCCCGCAGCGTCGCCCGCGCCCGCGCCACCGAGCTGCTGGCCCTGGTGCAGCTCGACCCGGGTGCAGCCGACCGCTTCCCGCACGAGTTCAGCGGCGGCCAACGCCAACGCATCGGCATCGCCCGCGCCCTCGCGATGGACCCCGAACTCCTGGTCGCCGACGAACCCGTCTCCGCGCTGGACGTCTCGGTCCAGGCCCAGATCCTGGCCTTGCTCGAAGACCTTCGAATCCGTCTAGGCCTGACGATGCTGTTCATCACCCACGACCTTCGCGTGGCCGCCCAGATCTGCGACCGCGTCGCCGTCATGCGCCGCGGCGTGATCGTGGAACAAGGCCGCACCGACGAAGTCCTCGTCCACCCCACCCACGATTACACCCGCGCCCTGCTGGACAGCGTGCCCGGCCGAGGCTGGACCCCGCCGGCCTAGCTTCTCCCCCTCCCCTTGTGGAAGGGGTGGCCACGCACCAACCCTCAACGCGCCTCCCGCCGCAACTCCCGCCGCTCCAATCCCGCCACCATGCGAGCGAACGGCCACAGCACCACCGCGTAGATCAGCGCCGCCGCCATCAGCGGCGTCGGGTTGTACGTCTGCTCCTGCCCCACCCGCGCCGAGCGCAGCAGCTCCGGCAGTGCTACCATTGCGGCGATGGAGGTCTCCTTCACCAACTCCAGCGAGTTCGTCGCCAGCGGCGCCCGCACCCGGCGTAGCGCCTGCGGCAGCACCACCAGGCGGACCACGCCCCAGCGCGCCAACCCCAGCGCCCGCGCCGCCTCCGTCTGGCCCGGCGCCACCGCCCCCAGCCCCGCGCGGAAGATCTCGGCGTAGTACGCCGCATTGTTCAGCACCAACGCCAGCACCGCAGCCGCGAAGTTGGACAGCCGCAGCCCCAGGAACGGCAACCCGTAGAAGATCAGGATCAGCAGCACGATCACCGGAAACGCGCGGAATACGTCAATCACCACCAGGATCGCCCACCCGGCCCACCGCCCGGCTACGCCGTAAGCCACCGCAACCGCCAGCCCCACTACCAACGCCAGCGGCAACGCCACCGCCGAGAGCAGCACCGTCACGCGCAATCCCTGCACCAGCAGCCACTGCACCTGGACCAGCGAGTCCCAGTTTGCGAAGTTGTCGATCAGGTCAGACATAAGTGCCCCGCCGCTCCACCCAGCGGCTCGCCACTACCAGCGGCAGGAACAACAGCAGGTACAGCACGCCCGCCAAGGTCAGCGGTGACGGATTGGCGGCGATCGCGGTCGCACTCTGCGCGTTGCTCAGCAGCTCCGGCAGCGCCACCGCCGCGCCCAGCGCCGTCCCCTTCGCCACCGCGATCGCCCGGTTGGTCAGCAGCGGCACCGCCAGCCGCACCGCTTGGGGTAGCACCACCGACGACAGGATCCGCCTATCCCGCAGCCCGAGCGAGCGCCCCGCATCCCACTGTCCCGGCGCCACTGCCCCGATCGCCGCCCACACGATCTCCGCCGAGAACGCGGACAACACGCAGGCCAGCGACAGCACCGTCGCCGCGAACGGCGAGAGCGACACCCCCGCGTAGGGCAGCGCGAAATACGCCACGATGATCACCACCAACTGCGGCAGCGACCGGAACAGATCCACCCAGACCGTGATCGCCGCGTCCAGCACCCGCCACCGCAGGCACCGGAGCACCCCCAGCACGAACCCGGCGCCGACACCGAGCAGCACCGTCGCCCCCGCCACCCCGATCGTTACCCACAACCCATCCAGCACGGACAAGCCATAGGCGCGCAGCACCCCGATATTGCCGAACGTGTCCGCCAGCCGCTCCAACCGTCAGCCGCCCAACGCCGGCGCGCTGCTTGCCTGCTCCCTCTCCCGCTTCTGGGAGAGGGTCGGGGTGAGGGAGCTTGCAGGTAAGCGGCAGACGTCCTGCATCTCCATACTAACCGCAATCCGCCGGATGCGGCGCCGCATCGTAATGCGCCAGCCCGGGCGGCCCGTACCCCGGGAACACCGTGTCCAGCGCCGTACCCGGCGCCGGCTCCTCGCCGTACCACTTCACGTACATCGCGTGCAGCGTGCCGTCGGACTTCATGCACTCCAGCGCCCGCTCCACTGTGTCGCGATACGCCGCGTCGTCCAGCCGGAACGCGATGCCGAAATTGCGCCCGTTCAGGTCCTTGAACCCGACCTTCACCGCCTTGTTCCGGCTCGCGGCATACACTGTGGTCGGCACCTCGTTGATTGCGGCGAAGGCACGCCGGGTCAGCACCGCCTGCACCGAATCCGGGAACGTCTCGTAGCGCTGCACCTCGAACCCGTATTTCGCGGCGTTGTCGGTCGCCCAGGTGTCGGAGATGGTGCCGCGGTTGACCGCGATCGCGTGGCCCTTCAGGTCCTCGAACCCGGCCATGCTGTCGGCGGCCCGGATCAGGAAGCCGTTGCCGGTGGCGAAGAACGGCTCGGTGAACAGCATTCGCTCCGCCCGTTCGGCCGTGATGTTCAGCGGGTTGATCGTGAACTCGATCCGGTTGGAGAACAGGGCGGCGAACAGGTTGGCGAAGTTCACGTCCTCGATCAGCACGCCGGGCCGGTGGACCCGGCGCGCGATCTCGTTGGCCAGGTCCACGCCGAACCCCTCGGGCCCGTTGGCACCCCGCAGCATCCACG
>CAXSEK010000170.1:0-6693 GCA_964235625.1 uncultured Acetobacteraceae bacterium | reverse complement strand
CACGCGGCCGGGGTCCAGCCCAATGCCCCGCGTGGCCCATTCCACCACGATGGTGGCCATATGGGATGACAGCACCAGGATCTCCGCCGTCTTCACCAGCGTCTCCAGCCGCAGCCGTGCCTTGTCGAGGAAGTTGGCATCCCCCGCCAGGAACCACTCGTCCATCAGCAATACCTGCGGCCGGATCGCCGTGGCGATCGCGAAGGCGAGTCGCACAGCCATCCCGGAGGAGTAGAAACGGATCGGCAGCTCCATGAACTCACCCAGGTCGGCGAAATCGGCCACGTCCTCCACCATGGCGCTGATCGCCGCCGGGCGCATGCCGTTATACAGGCCGCGCAGCATGATGTTCTCCCGCCCGGATAGCTCGCCATTCATCCCGGAGTTGACATCGAGCAGCGATCCTACAGCGCCGTCCACCCGCAAGCGGCCCACCACCGGCTCGTAGATCCCGGCCAGCGCCCGCAACAAAGTTGTCTTCCCCGCGCCATTGCCACCGACCAACGCCAGCCGGTCACCCGGCTGCAGCTGGAAAGACACGTCGCGCAACGCCTGCACGACAACGCGGTGCTGCCGGTCCTCGCCCAGCCGTCCGGATGCCGCAGCGAGCATGGTCTTCTTCAGGCTGCGGCTGTTGCCGTGATAGATCGGGAAATCGACGCAGAGCCCTTCGGCGATGATGCCAACACTCATGGTACTACACCCAGAACGCCAGCCGGCCGCGCACCCGCACGAACAGCAGCCAACTTGCCGAGCATAGCAGCGCACTCCACACGAACGCCGCGAGCCAGATATCCCAGTTCGGAACCTGGCCGAGCAACGGGTCGCGCACCAGTGCCAGCAACGGGTAGAACGGGTTGAACACCAGGTAGATGGCGTTGCCGTCGATCAGCTCGGGTTTCCATATGATCGGAGTCAGAAAGAACGCGATCTGCATGATGCTGCCCACGATCGGCGCCACATCACGGAACCGTGCACAGAATGCGCCCAGGAACAGGCAGGCAGCCATCGCGTCCAACGCCCAAAGCAGTATGCCTGGCAGGCAAACAAGGGCCGTCACACCTGGCCAAACCTTATACCACACGAATACCCCGACGATCACGACGACCGTATGCAGGAGAACGAGCATGTTCCGCACCACCGTTCGCGTGGCGTAAATCGTGAACGGCATCCGGATCGAGCGGATTGTGCCCTCAGCGGACGTGAAGCACGCGCATGCATCGCTGACGATCGACCCCAACGTGTTCCACAGCACCAGAGAGAGTGCGAGATAGGGCAGGTAGTTCTGCATCTCCATGTGGAATAACTCGGAGTAGAGCAGCCCCATCGCCAGCACCATAATCGCGGTCGATAGGGTCAGCCAAAACGGCCCCAGCACGGACCCGCGGTAACGCAGCTTGATGTCCAGCCAGCCGAGCGTGCAAGCCAACCGGTAGGCCGCAAGCCCGTCATGGATGTCGATCGCACCGAGTCGCCGCCGCTCGGCTCCCGAGAGGTTGGCCCGTAGATCGATCCCCTGCTCAGGCACGGGCATAAGAGTGCTTGGCATGGTGGAGGCGCGATACCCGATCTCCGGGTAGCCTGCAACGGCGCTGCCATTGTCTGGTCAGGGAAGACGCTTACGGGTCTGTGCTCGATCGGGCACAGCGCAGCAGAAATCGGCAGCGTGTTCGCGATTGCGTGTACACGTGGCTTGCAGCCGCAGCCACGTCCCGATAGGCACTTAGCAGTGCTTTCTACCGAGTGGCCTGAGCGTCCGCCGCTCACCGCCTCAATCCGGGCTTCGTCCGGACACGCCTAGACGGAGAACTGCCCCGTATGATGCATAACCAAGTCCCCCGCCGCGCCGCGGCGTTCAACACGGACCTGACCGGGCTGCTGCGTGCGGCCGGCTGCCTCGGCGTGCTCGGAATGTTGTCGGCCTGTGCCGGCGGCCAGCAGATCAGCGCCACCCAGGAAGCCTCGAAGTACGAATCCCGTGCTCAGCATTCCTATGTGGCGCCGGGGTCGCGGACGGATCCTTGGGGTCCTTACGTCCACGAGGCTTCGCAGAAGTTTGATGTGCCGGAGCGTTGGATCCGCGAGGTGATGCGCGTCGAGTCCGGTGGCCGGACCGAGATGAACGGGATTCCGATCACCTCCGGCGCTGGCGCTATGGGCCTGATGCAGGTGATGCCGGCGACCTTCGACGAGTTGCGGGCCCGCTACCCCGAGATCGGCGATGACCCCTACGACCCCCACAACAGCATCCTCGCCGGCACCTCCTACATCCGCGAATTGTACGACCTGTACGGCAATCCCGGCTTCCTCGCCGCCTATAATGGCGGACCCGGCCGCCTGGACGATTACCTGACCCGCAACCGTGCCCTGCCGGAGGAGACCCGGCGCTACGTGGCCAAGATCGGTCCCTACATCACCGACAGCTTCCCGAGCCGCCGCTCCACGGCCGAGACATACGCGCTCAACGCGTTGCCAACGAGCATCCCCGCCGGGCCGCGTTACACCACTGCGGTGGACGCGCCCACCACGCCGCTTCGTGCCGCCGAGCCGCCGGTCGAGGTCGCATTCGCACCGCCCTCCACCAGTGACGGCGCGTTCGACCGGCCAGTTCCGTATGCCTCGATGGCACCGCAGACTCTGCCGCAGCCCGCAGCCCCGGCCGTGCTGGCCTCGGCCGAGCCTGCCGCCCGGTTCGAGGCAGCTCCGGTGCCGTATCAGGAGCCGGATGTTACGCCATCGCCACGCTCATCGATGGCCTACAACCCGCCGCCGGTACGCTACACGCCGCCCCTGGCACCAGCCCCGCGCCCGGTCCAGGTCGCGGCATTGCCCGAGCCGCCACGCTACACGCCGCCTGCCCCGACCGTGCAGACGGCAGCGGCCTACGGTTACGCACCGGCTACGATGTCCCACCGCGAACCCGGCTTCCACCTGGTCTCACCCGCCGTCGCCGCCCCCGCGCCCGCCTATCACGGCGCATCCGGCGAATGGGCGATCCAGGTCGGCGCGTTCGGCAACGAAGGCCTCGCCCGCATCGCCGTAGGGTCTGCCCGCGAACAGGCCGGTAACGTCCTTTCCTCCGCCCACCCCGCCGTCGCCGGCGTGCACGAACAGCATGGAACGCTCTACCGCGCCCGTTTGACCGGCCTGTCACGTGACACTGCGACCCAGGCCTGCGAACGCCTCCGCGGTCGCACCAACTGTATCGTGCTGTCCCCCGACTCGCAGAGCTGAGCCGGTCGATCCCTCTCCCGGTCGTCTCGGGAGAGGGAGGGCACCGATCAGCCCAGGATAGCTTCAGCCAACCGCGTGCCGGACATCCACGCCGCCTCCACCCGGGGGCCAATCAGCCAGTCGCCACACGCGCCAAGCCGCAGCCCGGCATTCCACAATCTCCCGTCGCCCGCACTGCCGGAGCGCGCATACCGCCAGCGATGCCCCGTGGCACTCACGCAGACCGGCATCGCTGCCTCGGCCCGCAACGCGAGCGCCTTGAGGAGTGGGGCGACTATGTCGTCCGGCCGTTCCTCCAAATGCACGCGGGACCACTCTGGCCCGGCCTGGATAACCCAACATTCCGGTCCGGACCGCCCCGGCTTAGCCGAGTTGCGGGCGGCCCAACCGATGATGCCCGCCTCCCGCAGCACATCTGGGCCAATGGGCAACCGCTCCGCATACGCCGCCATCACCGTCCAGCACGGCGCCGACACCGTGTCAGCGGCCCGTGCCGCGAACGCTTCGTTCCAGGGCCGGAGCAGCGGTCCTGCCTGCTCCGCTGGAACCGCGACCGCCACGGCATCGAATGCCTCCCCCTCAACCTGCCAGCCACCATCCGCACGGCCCAGTTTTTCGACCTGCACCGACCAGTTCACGTCGGCTGGCCCGGCCATCTCCTTCACGGGCGCATTCATGCCCGGCATTCCCACCCAGGCATCCGGCCCCGCCGCTGGCCATGGTGCGGCGACGCCCGCATCTTGCCAACGCTGCACCCGGGCGCGGAACGCCGGGTCACGCGCGGTGAAATACTGCGCACCGTGATCAAACCCGGCCTCACCCGCCGAGGTCCCGACCCGGCGCGTGGACATCCGCCCACCCGGGGCCCGGCCCTTGTCGAACAACCTCACGTCCAGCCCTGCCGCCCGTAGCGCCTCCGCACAGGCCAGCCCCGCCATCCCGGCGCCCACGATCGCGACCTTCATCCCGTTCCTTGTCCCCAACCTATCCCTTGGACATGATCATGCGCAGCGAGATTGGGGAGGGGTTGGATGAGTCTGACGAAGCCGCGCGTGAGCCGTCTGCACACGGCGGTCGCCGCCAACATCGGCGCGGCGCTCGAATGGTATGACCTGGTGCTCTACGCCCTATTCGCCGTCGTGCTCGGCAAGCAGTTCTTCCCTGCCACCGACCCGGCGGTCTCCACCCTGCTGAGCCTTGGCACCTTTGCCATCGCCTGGTTGGTGCGGCCGCTCGGCGCGATCCTGATCGGCGCCTACTCCGACCGGGTCGGGCGTAAGCCGGGGCTGACCCTCTCGGCGGCGCTGATGTCCATCGCAACCCTGATGATCGCCATCCTGCCGTCCTACGCCACCATCGGCCTGGCCGCGCCGGTCCTGCTGGTGGTCGCACGCATGGTGCAGGGCTTCTCCGCCGGCGGTGAATTCGGCAGTGCCACCGCACTCCTGGCCGAGCAGGATCCAGCCCGCCGCGGCTTCTACGCCAGCCTGCAATGGGCTGCCTCGGGCTTTGCCGTCTTCCTCGCCTCGCTCTTCGCCTACGCGGTCAACACGGCGCTCACCACTGACCAGGTGGCGAGCTGGGGCTGGCGCGTGCCGTTCTTCTTCGGCCTGGTGATCGGCCCCGCCGCCCTCTATATCCGCAGCCGACTGGACGAGCCGGAGGAGTTCCTCCGCGCCACCCACACCAATGCACCCCTGCGCGAGGCAGCCGCCAACGACAAAGCCCGCATCCTGGTCGGCGCCGGGCTGGTCGCGGCGGGCGCGTGCGGAAGCTACCTCAACACCTACATGCCCACTTTCGCCTTCACCAAGCTTGGGCTGCCCGCGTCCACCGCACTGCTCGGCACCGTGGCGGCAGGCTTGGTCAACACCGTGTTGCCCCCGGTGTTCGGCCACCTCTCGGACCGGGTCGGGCGGGTGCGCGTAATGGCCATTTCCGGCGCGATCGGGCTCGTGATGATCTACCCGTTGTTCCGCTGGCTAGTGGCCGATCCGTCCGTGGCGACCCTGGTCTGCATTCAGGTGTTGGTCGCGCTGGTCTTCTACTGCGGCTACTACGCGACCGTGCCCGCCGCGCTGGCCGACCTGTTTCCCACCCGGCGTCGCACCACCGGCGTCGGAATCAGCTACGTGCTGGCCCAAGTGGCTTTCGGCGGCGTGACCCCCCTTGTGGTCGGCGCGATCGTGGCCGCGACCGGAGACCCGACCAGTCCCGGCCTATATCTCTGCGCGGTCATGCTCCTGAGCCTGTGCTGCCTCCTGCTCGCCCGGCGCTTAGGCGTGCCCTGAACCGGCCTGGCGTGGCACCCCGTCCGACCCTATAACCTGGCACAATGATCGGCGTGGCTCGCACCATCTGGGCGACACGGGTTGCGGCACTCGCCGTGCTCTTGGCCGTGCTGATCCAGGCGGCGCTGGGTCTTCCGGTGACTCTGCGCATGGCCGCCGACACCGCACCCATCTGCGGAGCGCCGCATCCCGGCCACGGGGACGGCACCCCGGCCCACACTCCGCATGACCACACTCACTGTCTGCTCTGTCAGGCGAGCGCCGCACCACCGCTCGCGCCGAACGCACCTCCGCTGCCGCTGCCCGCTCCCGCCGGGTGGGCATCGCCCCAGCTCGTCCGCACGGCCCAGTTCGGCCTTCAACCAGCCCTCGTCGGCTTCTCCTCCCGGGCACCACCCGCCTCGGCCTGACCCACCGGTGGTTTTCGGCCACCGCTCGTCTTGCCTGGAGAGCGCCAATGCTTCGTCTCGCCTCCGTGGCCGCGCTGCTCGCGCAGCCACCCGCCGCTGCCGCCGTCCGGACCTGACCTGATGAGCCCCGATGGTGGATGGCTGATCGCGATCCTGCGCGCATTGACGGACGCCTCGCTCCTGTCGATGCTGGGCGCGCTCGTGTTCCGGGCCGTGGTGGCGCCGGCCGGGCTGTCCATCGCGCGATGCAGCGCCGCAGTGGCGTGCCTGGCCCTGTCATCCTGGATCGCAGCCGAGGCCATAAACCTGGGCGGCAGCGTCGCCGCCACGCCGGAGATCCTGTCCCTCACCGAATCCGGCCACCTCGCCGCCGCTAGCGTCGGTTGTGCCGTGATCGTGCTGATCGTGGCAGGGCAGGGCTGGCGGCCGGGAGTCGCGTTGGTTGCAGCCATCGCAGCGGTCAGGGCTAGCTTGCCCGGCCTGATCCGGGCCGTGCGCCGCTACTCGGTGCTGGGAATCGGCGGTGTCCTAGTTCTGCTCGTCACCGCCCCTGCGCAGGGCTCGATTCTGGTTGGCAGCCTCGCCGGCTGGGTCGGCACGGCTTGTGGCAATGTCGCCATCGTCAAGGCGGGGCTTTTCGCCATCCTCATCGGTCTGGCACTCGTCAATCGACAGGTGCTGAGCCCGGCCCTCGCCGGCGCCTGCCCCGGCCTGACCCGGCGCCGGCTGGCCGGCAGCATCGCGGTGGAGGCGGCCGT
>CAXSEK010000169.1:3522-6701 GCA_964235625.1 uncultured Acetobacteraceae bacterium | reverse complement strand
TCGTCGGTGGCTGAAGTCCACCCTACTTCAACAACGTCTTCACCATGGTAGGGTGGGGTTCAGCCCACCGTCTCGTGTCGGCGTCAACGCCGGCCTTCGCGCAGGTGTCGGTGGGAGGCCGGACGCCAGGCGAGGAGCATGACCATGCAGCCACCATCGAGCGAGTTCTTCCAGCGCGACCGGACGCAGCACCCCCCGGCGCTCACGCCCGGCTACAAAACCAGCGTGCTGCGCTCGCCGCGCCTGGCGCTGTGGTCACTGCAGAACTCGCTGTCGGAGGTGACAGGCCCGGTGTTCGGGCAAGACGAGCTGGGCCCGCTCGACCACGACCTGATCCTGAACTACGCCAAGACCGGCGAGCCGATTGGCGAACGCACCATCGTGCACGGGCGCGTGCTGGACGAGACTGGCCGTGGCGTGCCGGGTGCGCTGGTCGAGGTCTGGCAGGCCAATGCCGGCGGGCGCTACCGCCACCGCAACGATACCTACATCGCGCCGATCGATCCAAATTTCGGCGGGTGCGGCCGGATGATCACGGATGCCGATGGCGGCTACGTGTTCCGCACCGTCAAGCCCGGTGCCTACCCGTTCCGCAACCACGTGAACTCGTGGCGGCCGGCGCACATCCATTTCTCGCTGTCCGGCAGCGGTTTCGCGCAGCGGCTGATCACCCAGATGTATTTCGAGGGTGACCCGCTGATCCCCAGCGACTCCATCCTCGGCACCATCCCCGACCCGGCGGCGCGCCAGCGTCTGGTGGCGCTGCTGGACCTGAACGGGGCTGTGCCGCTGGACAGCCTGGCCTACCGGTTCGACATCGTGCTGCGCGGGAGCCGCTCCACGGTGTTCGAGAACAAGCTGCACGGGAACTGACCAGCATGACCAAGCTGGACTACCTGCAGGAGACGCCGTCGCAGACCGCCGGGCCCTACGTCCATATCGGCCTGATCCCGCAACAGGCCGGGTTCGACATCTTTGAGAAGCCGTTCGGCCCCGTGCTGGCCGGCCCGGACACGCTGGGCGAGCGCATCGCCATCGAGGGGCGCGTGCTGGATGGCTTAGGCTCCCCCTGTCGCGACGTCCTGCTCGAGATCTGGCAGGCCAATGCCGCCGGCCGTTACGCCCATCCGGCCGACCCGCAGGACAAAGCGCTGGACCCGGCGTTCCGCGGCTGGGGCCGCACCGGGACCGACTTCGAGACCGGGCTTTACCGGTTCGAGACGATCAAGCCCGGCCCCGTCATGGGCCGGCATGGCCATACGCCGATGGCGCCGCATGTCAGCCTGTGGCTCGTATCCCGAGGCATCAATATCGGCCTGCAGACCCGCCTCTATTTCGCCGACGAGGCGGCATTGAACGAGTCCGACCCCGTGCTGCGCATGATCGACCCGCCAGTGCGGCGCGGGACGCTGCTGGCCCGGCGGGAGGATCGCGGCGGCATCCCCGTCTACGTCTTCGACATCCATTTGCAGGGCGACCGCGAAACGGTCTTCTTCGACGCCTAAGGCACCCTGCTATGAAGCCCGTCGTCATCGCCATTACCGGGCAGGTCGAGGGCCTCCCGCCTGGCATCCGGGGCTCGGGTGCGCGGTTGACTCGGCCGCCTATCCCCTTCTAACACCGCCCCTGCCGCGGAGGGGTGCCGGAGTGGCCGATCGGGGCAGTCTCGAAAACTGTTGTACGTGCAAGCGTACCGTGGGTTCGAATCCCACCCCCTCCGCCATCGGACGGCTGGCGTCCACCGCCGTGTTGCTTGCACTCTCTGCCTGTGGCGCGTCGTCGGGGGTCGTGCCGGTCGCGCCTGGCACTTACGCCGTGTCCGAGATGCGCGCGCAGGCGATCGGTGGCGGACCCCGGGCGCAAGCGGTGGTCCTGGCGGAGGCAGGTGGCTTCTGCCGGGCGCAGGGGCTCAGGGTCGCACTACTCGATCTGCAGCCGGGTGGCGACCCCCGTGGTTATTACTGGCCGACCGCGTTCACCGTGACGTTCCAGTGCGTGGCACAGGGCGGCGGCCAGTCCAGTGGCAGTGCGAGCAGCTTGCATCCCTGAGCCCGCTTGCGCGCCGAAGTCGTTGCGACGGAATTTCCGGGCACCCATTGAAGCCTGCCTGCTTCTGCACGACATCGGCGCCGTCCCACCGGAGACCGACCATGTCCTGGACCAGCACCGTTCCAATGTCCGCCTCCTCCGACGCGCAAGCGCGCCTCAAGCGGCTACGGCGCCTGGCCTGGCTGATCGATGGCGCGTTCGGCCTGCCGGGAACGCGGTTCCGGTTCGGGCTTAACAGCGTGATCGGCTTGTTGCCGGTCGGCGGGGACGCCGTGCTAGGCGCCATCTCGCTCTACATCGTCTACGAGGCGGCCCAGCTCGGCGTGCCCGGGCCGCAATTGGCCCGGATGGTCGCGAATGTCGGCCTGGAAGTCCTGGGTGGCAGCGTGCCACTGCTTGGCGACCTGTTCGACATGGCTTTGAAGGCCAATTTGCGAAACCTGGCGATCATCGAACGCCATGTCGCGATGCGGTTCTAACGGTCATCTGGCGAGATGCCAGGGCTTTGCCGTTGACCACCAGGGATGATTATCCCCTTGATCCCTGGTCATCTGCTTCAGACCCCGGCTGGCGCACGCGGCGGCTGAACGGACGTATCCCGAATGTTTCGCGCCGGGCTTGAGCTCCGTTGCAGGCGTGGATGCGTTCTTGTCAGCCCCGCAACACCGCCCCCGCCACTTTGGCAGCGGCCTGGACCACCTTCGTGCCCAAGGCCTCGATCTCCGCGTCCGTCAGCGTCGCCCCGTGCGGTTGGATCACAACCTCCACCGCCAGGGATTTCTTGCCCGGCGGCACGTGTTCGCCCTCGTAGACGTCGAACAACGCGACGGAGGCGATCAGCGTGCGGTCGGCGCCGCGCACGGCGCGCAGCAGGATCTCGGCCGGTAGCGCCGCGTCCACCACGAAGGCGAAATCGCGACGCACCGGCTGGAAGGCCGGGAGGTCCGGCGGGGTCTTGCGGCGGCGCTTCGGCTCCGGCACCGCGTCCAGACGCACCTCGAACGCGACCACGGGGCCGGGTAGGTCCAGCGCTGCCAGTATGCGCGGATGCAGCTCGCCGAAATGCGCCAGCGCCAGCTTCGGCCCCTGCCGCACCGTGCCGGAGCGGCCCGGGTGGTAGTGGCCCGGCG
>CAXSEK010000169.1:0-3422 GCA_964235625.1 uncultured Acetobacteraceae bacterium | reverse complement strand
GCCGCGATCGGGTTGACCAGGCGCAGCACGTCCGGCGCGTCGCCGAACAGGGCGGCCCGCTCCCGCGCCACGAAGGAGAAGGTGACGCATTCGAGCATCCCGCGGCTGGCCAGTACGCGGCGCGCCGTAGCCGCGCGCACTTGGCGCGGCGTGTAGGTGGCGAGCGGAACGGGGGACATGGCGGGCATGGACACGGCCGGCACGCTGTCGAGACCGCGCAGGCGCAGCACCTCCTCCACCAAATCGGCTTCCGGTTCGGCCACGCCGCACCCGGCCAACGCCGCCAGGGCCCGGTCTGGCAGCAAAGCAGGGGCCTGGTCCAAGTCGCCAGCCCCGGCGACGTCGTTACGCCAGGGCGGCACGGCGACGGTCACGCGCTCGGTATCGCGCATGCGCACGGTGAAGCCCAACCCTTCGAGCGAGCGTACCGCGTCACCCGGCGGCATGGCCAAGCCACCAAGGCCCAACAGCCGCTCGAATCGCATCGAGGCGTCCCGCTGCCACGCTGGCTCCTGCCCCGCCTCCATGATCTCGCTCGGCTCGCCGCCGCATAGCGCCATCACCATTGTCGTGGCCGCGTCCAGCGCGGCTGGCAGCAGGGAGGGGTCGATGCCGCGTTCGAAGCGGCTGCGCGCGTCGGAGATGATGTCGTGCCGGCGGCCGCTGAGCGCTGTTGCCACGGGGTCGAACAGCGCGCACTCGATGAACACGCTGGTTGTGGCGGCGGTGCTGCCGGTGTCCTCGCCGCCCATTAGGCCGGCCAGGGACTGCACGCCAGCCGCGTCGGCGATGGCGCAATCCTCCTTGCCTACGGTGTAGGTGCGCCCGTTGAGAGCGCGGAACGGCTCGCCAGCGCCGGGCCGGAAGGTGAGCACGCCACCCTGCACACGGTCCGCGTCGAACACGTGCAGGGGACGGCCCATATCGATGGTGAAGAAGTTGGTAATGTCCACCAGCGCGCTAATCGGGCGCAGGCCGACCGAACGCAGGCGGCGTTGCAGCCAATCTGGGCTTGGCCCATTGCGCACGCCGCGCACCGTGCGGCCGAGCACCCAGCGGCAGGTGGGCGAGTCGATGCTCCAGGCAATGGGTGAGGGGAAGCGTGCCTTCACCGGCGGGGGCGACCACGGTGCCAGCGTGCCGATGCCGGCCGCCGCCAGGTCTCGCGCCACGCCGCGCACGGCTAGCGCGTCACCACGGTTGGGGGTGACGGCGATCTCGATCACCGGGTCATCCATGCCGGCGAACGCGGCGTAGGACTGACCTACGGGCGCGTCCGCGGGGAGATCGGCGATACCCTCATGCGCCTCGTCCAACCCCATCTCGCGGGTGGAGAGCAGCATCCCGGCGGATTGTACGCCGCGGATCTCGCCCACCTTCAGCACTGTGTTCAGCCCGGGAATGTGGCTGCCCGGGGGCGCGAACACCGTCTTCATCCCGGCCCGCGCGTTCGGTGCGCCGCACACGACCGTGACGGTCTCACCACCGGTGTCCACGGTGCAGACCCGCAGGCGATCGGCGTTGGGGTGTTGCACTGCCGCCGTCACCTGCGCCACGCGGAACGGGGCGAGCGCGGCGCCGGCATCCGCCACACCCTCCAGCTCTAGCCCGATGCGGGTGAGCGTGTCGGTGATAACGTCGAGCGACTGGTCCGTCTGCAAGTGGGTCTTGAGCCAGGACAGGGTGAACTTCATGGCGCGACACCCTCGTGCAGGGCGACCGGGGCGAGTGGGTTGAAGCCGTAATGGCGCAGCCAGCGCATGTCGCTCTCGTAGAACGGGCGCAAATCGGCGATGCCGTATTTCAGCATCGCCACCCGCTCGACCCCCATGCCGAAGGCGAAGCCTTGCCAGACCCGCGGGTCGATCCCGCAATTGGCCAGCACGCGCGGATGCACCATGCCGCTGCCCAGGATTTCCAGCCAGTCGCCCCCACCGCCCAGCTCGCCGGTGCGGCGGTTCCAGCCGATATCCACCTCCATCGAGGGTTCGGTGAACGGGAAGTAGGAGGAGCGGAAGCGAACGGGCAGGGTGGCGATGCCGAAGAAGGCGCGCAGGAAGTCGATCAGGCAGCCCTTGAGGTGGCCGAGCGTAAGGTTGCGGTCGATCGCGATGCCCTCGCATTGGTGGAACATCGGCGAATGCGTCGCGTCGTGGTCGGCCCGGTAGGTGCGGCCGGGGGCGATGACGCGTAACGGGGGCTCGCCGCCGAGCATGGAGATGATCTGCACGTTGGAGGTGTGGGTGCGCAGCACCAGCGGGTGCCCGTCCCGCGTGCCGGGCAGGTAGAACGTGTCCATCTCGGTGCGGGCCGGGTGATGGGCGGGGATGTTAAGGGCGGCAAAGTTGTTCCAGGCGGTCTCCACGTCCGGGCCCTCGCCCACGCGGAATCCCATGGCGCCGAAGATAGCGGCCATCTCCTCCATCGTGCGGCTGATCGGGTGGATGAGGCCGGGCTGCCCGGGTGGTGGCGGCAGGGTGACGTCGATCCGTTCGGCGGCGAGCCGGGCGTCGAGGGCGTCGGTCTCAAGGTCCGTTCGCCGGGCTTCGATGGCGGCAGTGAGGCCGTCGCGCAGGCGGTTCAAGGCCGCACCCCGCTGGCGCCGCTCCTCCGGCGTCGCGCGGCCGAGCTCCTTCAGCATGGCGGTGAGCTTGCCGGACTTGCCGAGCACACCGATCCGGATGGCCTCCAGCGCGCGCAGGTCAGTGGCTGCGGCGAGGGAGGCCTCGGTCTCGGCTTGGAGGGTGTCGAGGTCGGTCATACTATCTCACCGGGACGGTAGGGAAAGGCGACTGCAGCGGCCATCGAACGGCCCCCGTGCCGTAGGGTGAAATGCGGCTTTGGCGTCCCACCTTCTTACGCGTGGTGGTGGGATGCCAAAGCGCATCCCAACCCTACGATTATGAGCAGGCTTCATCGCGGTGTTGCCCCGAACGCCTTGTAGCTGGCCATCTTTTCCACGTAGGCCCGCACCAAGTCGCCGGCGACCGCACCCTCCGTCCCGTCCGGGCGGCCGTAGAAGAAGGCCTGCATCTTCTCCGAGGCCGCGATGTCGGTCACCAGGATCGTCACCCCGTCCTGCCGGCGGAACCAGGCAAGGAACACGGCGCGGCCATCCAACACCGGGCCACCAGGGCGACCGGTTACATCGAAGCCGTAGCGCCGAATGTAGTCCGCCAGATCGTGCAGGAAACCGGCGTCCTCCGCCGGGCCAATGCGCAGCGTGACGACGGCGAGCGGGGGCCCGAGATCCTGGGGCTGAGCCCAAGCGCCGGCCGCCAAACATGCGGCCAGCCCGGCGACAAGCACCGCAGCCAGGCTGCGGCGCGAGACGGGCCGGCCTAGCACGCCTCAGGCCAGCGCGGCCTGGACCTTCTCCACCACGGCGGCGAAGGCCGTCGGGTCGTCGAACGCAAGGGCAG
>CAXSEK010000168.1:0-6719 GCA_964235625.1 uncultured Acetobacteraceae bacterium | reverse complement strand
GCTTCATGGTGCTGTCGGTCGGCAACGACGCGACGTTCAAGCGGTTCTGCGGTGCGTTCGAGCTGTCGCATCTGTTGGACGATCCGCGGTTCGCCACCAACGCCGCGCGCGTGGCGAACCGCCAGTTCGTGACGGACACGCTGACGCCGGTGATGCAAGGCCATCCGACGGCGTGGTGGATCGACCGGTTGGAGTTGCTGAAGGTCGGCTGCGGCCCGATCAACACGCTGGAGCAGGTGTTCGCCGACCCACAGGTGCAGGCGCGCGGGGCGGTGGTGCAGATGCCGCACGCGGCGACCCCGGATGGGGTGAAGGTGATCGCCAACCCGGTGCGGCTGAGCGAAACGCCGGTGAGCTACCGCCTGCCGCCGCCGGTGCTGGGGGAGCATACCGCGGCGGTATTGGGGGAGCGGCTGGGGTTGAGCGAGGGCGAGATAGGACGGTTGCGGGAGGCTGGGGTGGTGTGACGCGTCAGCCGGACAGGTCATGGGAGGGTGCGGCCGGCGGGATGCCACCGCACGCCGTGACCTGGATCGCCACCGCATTGCTGGTGGACACAGTCGTCTGGTGGGAGCTCGCGCAGCTGCCCGCGTTTAGGGACAAGCTACTCGTCTCGCCCGTGCTGGTGGCGGCCGGGCTGTGCTGGGCCCATGCCTTCGTCACGCCGATCGTAGTCTGGAGGCGGCCGGGCCGTTTGCTGAACAGGGTGGTCGCGATCGGGGTCGGCGGGGTGCTGGCGGCGCTTCCGGTGGTCGGGGGCGGGCTGGGCGGCGTGGCTGTCGGTATCCCGACCGTCTTCACCGGGGCGATCCTGGGCTGCCTCGCCGGCGGTGCGCTCACGGGCGTTGCCGCCGCCTGGTCCATGCGGTTGCTGACCGCGACACGGGGCATGATCAGCCTGAGACGCACCGCCTAGACGCCGGTCTTACTGATACTGCCGCGGAATCGGCAGGTTCTTTGCCGGATCTGTGTCATGCCGGCTCATGCGGGTGACCAAGGGGCTGCCGGCGAGAGATTTCAAATCCACCTCAAGGGCGTCGGCAACCGGCGAGGGGTAGACTTCCTGGCCGGCGACGTGGATCGAAAAGCTGGTGCCGTGCTTGGCGCGCATCGCCGGGTCATCGATGGTCGCCTTGGTCCAGCTGTAGAGCGGGTAGGCGGCCGGGCCCTCGCGGTCAGCCTCGGCAACGTAGGCCTCGAAGGCGGCGAGTTGGCTCACCATGGTGGCATCGTGGCGGGTCAGCACGGCGTTAAGCGGTTGGAGGGCGGTGGCGGCCGGATCGGTGCGGGCTAGCGCGGCTATGCTGTCCGGCAGGTAGACGCGGATCTGGTATTGCCAGGGGTCGGTCATCGGTGCCTCCGTGCCACCATGCACATGGGGAGCCGTGCAGGCCCGGCTAGAACCAGCGCCAGGCGGCGAAGGCCAGGGCAGCCGCTGTGGCGATGGCAACGGCGATGACGGCCAGCCCGAGCCAGGCCTGGGCGCCGTCTTTCGGCTGCGGCGTTTGCTCGCACGCGGCATGCACCTCCGTGGTGCTGCGGTCCGGTCGCACATCCATGCCCGTTACCGCGTCAGCTCGCGGGCCATGTCATCCAGCCCGGCGACCGTGAGCGGGAACATTCGCGCCTCCATCAACTGTCGCACCATCTGGATCGACTGGGTGTAGCCCCAGTCCGGGGCCGGGCTGGGGTTGAGCCAGGCGGCGCGGCGCCAGTGCGACAGCATGCGGGTCAGCCATACGCTGCCGGCCTCCTCGTTCCAATGCTCGACGCTGCCGCCGGACATGGCGATCTCATACGGGCTCATGGTCGAGTCGCCGACGAAGATCGCGCGGTATTCGGGGCCGTAGGTGCGCATCACCTCCACCGTGGAGATGCTGGTCTCGGCCCGGCGGCGGTTGTCGGTCCATAGCCGCTCGTAGGGGCAGTTGTGAAAGTAGAAGAATTTCAGGTGCTTGAACTCGCTTCGCGCGGCGGAGAACAACTCGGCCGAGACGCGCACGTGGTCGTCCATCGAGCCGCCGATGTCGAGGAACAGCAGCACGCGGACGGTGTTGTGGCGCTCCGCCTGCATCTTGAGGTCGAGCGACCCGGCGTTGGACGCGGTGGCGTGGATGGTGCCGGGGAGGTCCAGCTCGGTTTGTGCGCCGCTGCGGGCGAAGCGGCGCAGGCGGCGCAAGGCCACCTTCATGTTGCGCGTGCCGAGCTCGAGCGAGTCGTCCAGGTCACGGAACTCGCGCTTGTCCCAGACCTTCACGGCGCGGCGGTGGCGGCTCCCGTCCTGGCCGATGCGCACGCCCTCGGGGTTGTAGCCATGGGCGCCGAACGGGGACGTGCCGGCGGTGCCGATCCATTTGGAGCCGCCCTGGTGCCGGCCTTGTTGCTCGGCCAGGCGCTGGCGCAACGTCTCCATCAGCTTATCGAAGCCGCCGATCGCCTGGATTTGCGCCTGCTCCTCCTTGGTGAGCAGTTTCTCCGTGAGGCGTTTCAGCCATTCGGCGGGAATTTCGGCGGAGACGCCTACGGACGGTGTGGTGGCGGCGGCTTCCAGGCCCTTGAAGCAGGCGGCGAAGACGCGGTCGAACCGGTCGAGGTGGCGCTCGTCCTTCACGAGGGCGGCGCGGCTGAGGAAGTAGAAATCCTCCACGCTGTAATCGGCGACGCCGGTCTGCATGGCGCCGAGCAGGGCCAGGTATTCCGTGACGGAAGCGGGGATGCCGGCCTGGCGTAGGGAGAGCACGAAGGTGGTGAACATGCGCGACCCTAGACCGCGGGCAGGGTGGCGATCCACCGTCGCGCGTGGGTCTTGGCGGCATGGCGGCAGTGTGCGCGCCCGGCCCTTACCCGTGAAGGACGGGAGGGGGCGACGTAGATGTGGCGGCGTTCCGGAGGCGGCGGGTGGTGTGACCCTCGGCCCAGTCCAGCTCCTCCTCGAGCACGTGGTAGGCGGTGTCGCCGATCACGCTCTCGCGGCGCATCCGGAGCAGGCGGTCGCGCTTGGCGGCGATCACGCGCAGGGTCAGGGCGTGGCCCTCCGGCGGCAGTGGGGCCTCATGGTCGCGGCGCAGGGCGGCGGCGTGCGGGCTGTCGTCGGCGCCCAGTAGGTCCAGCGCCACGCAAGCGACCGCCTCCCGGGCGAGGGTGACCTCGCGGGCGACCGCGCCATCATCGGCCAGGTCGAGCCAGCGCATCAGGGGGGCGAGCGTCAGGCCCTGGATCACCAGCGTGCCCAGCACGACGGCGAAGGCGGCGGCCACCAGCAGGTCGCGGTAGGGAAAGGAGGCGGTGGTGCCGGAGCCGTCCGGCAGCGCCAGCGCGGTGGCGAGCGTGACGATGCCGCGCATGCCGCACCAGGCGACAACGACGGAGCCGCCGAACGGCGGCTTGAGCCTGCTGCGGGTGCGGCGGAGCAGGCTGGTGTAGCCCATGACCCAGACGATCCGGACCACCACCGCCGTCAGCAGGATGGCCAGCGCGAAGCCGGCGGTGGCTGTGGCGTGCCCGTCCAGCCGGGAGAGCACGCCTTTGAGCTGCAGGCCGATCAGGATGAAGGCGAGCGCGTTCAGCACGAAGACCGCGACCTCCCAAACCGCGTAGGAGGCGCGGCGGCGCTCGGCGCCGAGTCCGGGTGGCACGAGGCGGGCGAGGGTGATGGCGTAGGCGAAGGTGGTGATCACCGCCGACAGGCCGAGGCGGTCGGCCAGGATCCAGACGGCGAAGGTGCCGACGAACTGCACGGTGACCGCGACGGCGAGTTCCCGTGCGGGGGGCAGCACGCGGATATAGGCCCAGGCCAGCACCACGCCCAGCAGGGCGCCGCCGGCACACTCAAGCACCAGCATCCAGGCGGCGGACCAGATGGTGAGGGACACGCCCGCCACCGCCGCGACGGCGACGCGGTAGATGATCAGGGCGCTGGCGTCGTTCAGCAGGCTCTCGCCTCCCAGGATCACCATCACGCGGTGCGGCGGCGAGAGCGTGCGGAGTACGGCGGTGGCGGCGGAGGCGTCCGGCGGGGCGACGATCGCGCCGAGCACGAAGGCCACGGACCAGGGCATGCCCGGCACCAGCATCCGGGCCACGATCGCCACCCCCAGCACCGTCAGCCCGACGGCGGCGAGCACCAGGCTGCCGACCGGTTGCCAATTGGCGCGCAGGTCCCGCGGCGAGGCGTCGAAGGCGGCGTCCAGCAGCGTGGGGGCGACGAACAGGGCCAGGGCGAGTTCGGGATCGAGCGTTGCGGTGGTGCCGGTGGGCACCAGGGCCAGCACGGTACCGGCGATGGCGAGCAACGCCGGGTAGGGGGCGCCGATCCGCTGGGCGAGGGTGGTGAGCATGGCGCCGACCAGGAGCAGGCCGAGCACGAGCTGGAACAGGGCCACGGGTCGGGATGTCTCCTGACGGGAAAGGGCAGGGCGTGTGGCCGGGAGTTAGGCCTGTGCTGCATCGATACGGGTTATGACCCATATAAGGCTAGCGGGCGCGGCAGGGCGCGGTTACATCCGGCCGATCATTTAGGGGAGCGGACACCATGGCCGTGAAGGTCGCCATCAACGGGTTCGGGCGCATCGGCCGCCTCGTGCTTCGCGCTATCGTCGAGAGCGGACGGACGGATGTGGAGGTGGTGGCGATCAACGACCTCGGCAGCGTCGAGGCGAACGCGCACATGTTCCGCTACGACACGGTGCACGGGCGGTTTCCCGGGCAGGTGGAGGTCGAGGGCGAGACGATCACGCTGCGCCATGGCGGGCGGACCTACGGGCCGATCAAGGTCAGCGCCGAGCGCGACCCGGCGAAGGTGCCGTACCAGGGCGTGGACGTGGCGATGGAGTGCACCGGGTTGTTCACCAAGAAGGCGGAGGCCGCGAAGCTGATCGCCGCCGGTGCCCGCAAGGTGATCGTGAGCGCCCCGGCGGAGGAGGTGGACGCGACGGTGGTGTTCGGCGTGAACCAGTCGGTGATCACGCCGGACATGACGGTGATCTCCAACGCGTCCTGCACGACGAACTGCCTGGTGCCGATGGTGAAGGTGCTGCACAGCGAGTTCGGCGTGCTGCGCGGCTTCATGCTGACGATCCACTCCTACACCGGCGACCAGCGCACGGTGGACACGCTGCACCGGGACCTGCACCGGGCACGAGCGGCGGCGGCGAACATGATCCCGACCTCGACGGGGGCAGCCAAGGCGGTGGGGCTGGTGATGCCGGAGCTGAAGGGGAAATTGGACGGGACCTCGGTACGGGTGCCGACGCCGAACGTGAGCCTGGTGTCGCTCGACGCGAATTTGGAGAAGCCGGCTTCGGTCGAGGCCATCAACGCCGCGTTCAAGGCGGCGGCGGCCGAGGGGCCGCTTAAGGGGATCCTGGACTACAGCACGGCCAAGCTGGTCAGCAGCGATTTCAACCACGTGGATTATTCGTGCTCGTTCGACGCGACGCAGACGGCGTCGGTCGATGGTGGCAAGATGGTGCGGATCGCCGGATGGTATGACAACGAGTGGGGCTTCAGCTCGCGGATGAGCGACACGGCGGCGTTGTTCGGCAGCTTGTAGGAGCGTGCCCGCCGACGGTTTGATCCATAACGAGCGAATTAAGTTGCTTGCGGGGGCGTTGAACAATGTCGGGCTGGCGCTGGTCATCGGCGCCGCTGTCGCACCTGCGCTTTCCGGCCAATTTTCCTTACGGTCCGGCTTGATCGGCCTGGTATGGTCGATTGCCGGAGCATCATTCCATGGTGGCGCGCAGTTCCTGCTTGGGAAGCTGACATCATGACGTTTGGCGAATGGTGGGCCTGGATCATCTGGCCGTTGTCGGTTGCCGCTGTCGTCGGTTTCGGCGGCCTCTAGCTTGGTAAAAGACTGTAATCTGGAGAGACCCTTGAGCACGACGACCACGGTTAGCCATCGCACCCTCGACGGCTTGGACTTTTGCGGCCGCCGGGTGCTGGTGCGTGCCGACCTGAACGTGCCGGTGCGGGAAGGGCGGATCACCGACCTGACCCGGATCGAGCGCCTGTCGCCCACGATCCGTGAGTTGGCGGAGGGGGGCGCGAAGGTGATCGTGTTCAGTCACTTCGACCGCCCCAAGGGCAAGCGCGTCCCGCATATGTCGCTGGCGCCGATGGCGGTGGCCTTGGCGCAGGTGCTGGGCCGCGCGGTGCGCTTCGTGGAGGATAGCACGGGGCCGGTGGCGCATGCCGCGGTGGATGCGATGGCGGAGGGCGATGTGCTTCTGCTGGAGAACACGCGCTACCATCCGGGCGAGGAAGAGAACGACCCGGCGCTGGCGCGGGAATTCGCGGCGCTGGCCGAGATCTTCGTGCACGACGCGTTCTCCGCAGCGCACCGGGCGCATGCCAGCACGGAGGGGGTGGGCCGGTTGCTGCCCGCGCATGCCGGGCGGCTGATGCAGCGGGAGCTGGAGGCGCTGGACCAGGCGCTGGGCAATCCGAAGCGGCCGGTGGCGGCGATCGTGGGCGGGTCCAAGGTGTCCACCAAGCTCGAGTTGCTGGGCAACCTGGTGACCAAGGTCGACGTGCTGGTGATCGGCGGTGCCATGGCCAACACGTTCCTGGCGGCGCAGGGCGTCTCGGTCGGCAAGTCCCTGCAGGAGGCGGAGATGCACCTGACCGCACGCGCGATCATGGCCCGCGCGGAGGAGGCTGGGTGTGAGATCGTGCTGCCGGTGGATGCGGTGACGGCGACCGAGTTCCGCGCCGAC
>CAXSEK010000167.1:0-6740 GCA_964235625.1 uncultured Acetobacteraceae bacterium | reverse complement strand
CAGCTTCTTCGGGATCGGCAGGTAGCCGGCCTCCGGCATGCCGGGCGCGCCCTTCGGCCCGGCGTAGCGCAGCACCAGCACGCTGTCCGGCGTCACGTCCAGCGCCGGGTCGTCGATGCGGGCGGCCATGTCGTCCACGCCGTCGAACACCACGGCGCGGCCGGTGTGCTGCAGCAGGGCAGGGGTCGCGGCACCGAACTTGATTACCGCACTGCCCGGCGCCAGGTTGCCGCGCAGCACGGCCATGCCGCCGGTGGCGAACACGGGGTTCGCGCGCGACCGCACCACCGTTTGCCCCGGCACGTCCTCCGCCGCCGCGACCGCATCGGCCAGTGTGCCGCCCGTCACGCAGCGGGCCGTGCCGTCGATCAACGCGCCCAACTCGCGCATCAGCTTCGGAACGCCGCCGGCCCAGTGGAAATGCTCCATGTAGTGGTCGCCCGTCGGCTTCAGGTCGATCAGCACCGGCACTTCACGGCCCAGCGCGTCGAACGCCTCCATGTCCAGCTTGATCCCGCGGCGCGCGGCGATTGCGGCCAGGTGGATCAGCCCGTTGGTGGAGCCGCCGATCGCCTGCAACACCACCTGCGCGTTGCGGAACGCGGCCGGCGTCAGGATCGCGCCAGGCAACCGATCCGCCTGGCCGATTGCGGCGACCGCGGCGGCGCCGGACTGCTCGGCGCAGCGGATCCGGTCGGCGTGCGTCGCGGGGATGGCGGCGCTGCCGGGCAGGGCCATGCCGAGCGCCTCGGCGAGGCAGGCCATGGTGCTCGCCGTGCCCATCACCATGCAGGTGCCGGGCGTGGGCGCCAGGCGGCCGTTGATTTCGTCCATCTCCGCCTCGGTGAACTCGCCGGCGCGGTGGCGCGCCCAGAACCGCCGGCAATCGGTGCAGGCGCCCAGCACCTCGCCCTTGTAGTGGCCCACCAGCATCGGCCCGGTGACCAGCTGCACCACGGGGATGTCCAGGCTGGCGGCGGCCATCAGCTGGGCCGGCACCGTCTTGTCGCAGCCGCCGATCATCAGCACCGAATCCATCGGCTGGGCGCGGCACATCTCTTCCGTGTCCATGGCGGCCAGGTTGCGCAGGAACATGCTGGTGGGATGGGCGAAGCTCTCGTGGATCGACACGGTCGGGAACGCCATCGGCAGGCCGCCCGCCAGCATGATCCCGCGCTTGGCCGCCTCCACCAGCTGCGGCATGTTGCCGTGGCAGGCGTTGTAGGCGCTGGACGTGTCCACGATGCCGACGATCGGGCGGGACAGCGCGTCGTCCGAATAGCCCATCGCCTTGATGAACGCCCGGCGCAGGAACAGGCTGAACCCGTCATCGCCGTAGCTGGTCAGGCCCTTGCGCATCCCGCGCGCTTTCTCGTCGATCATTCCGCCGCCCCTTCCCCGATCGCCCTCGAAGTCGTTTATTGCACGCCACAGACGCAGAGGGAGGCCCCAGGCCATGATGAAGGACGCGATCTACGGCGGCGTGAACGCGGCAGTGCTCACGGCGATGCGCCCCGATCTGTCGGTGGACCTCGACCGCATGGCCGCGCACAGCAAATGGCTGCTGGCCAACGGCTGCAACGGCCTGGGTATCCTCGGCACCACGGGGGAGGCGAACAGCCTCGGCATATCCGAGCGGATCGAGGTCATGGAAGGCCTGATCGAGCGCGGCCTGCCTCCCGCCCGGCTGCTGCCCGGCGTCGGCACCCCAGCCCTCACGGACACCGTGCTGCTGGCGAAGAAGGCCGCCGAGCTGGGCTGCCCCGGCGTGCTGGCCCTGCCGCCGTTCTTCTACAAGAACCCGAGCGAGGACGGGCTGTTCGCCTATTTCTCCGAGGTGATCCAGCGGCTCGGCACCGGCACCAAGATCTACCTTTACCACTTCCCGGCGCAGTCGGCGGTGCCGTTCACGGTGCCGTTCATCGCGCGGTTGCTGAAGGCCTATCCGGGCACGGTGAAGGGCATCAAGGACAGCAGCGGCGACTTCGCCAACACCAAGAGCTACGTCGACCATTTCGCCCGTGATGGCTTTGAGGTCTATGCCGGCGATGACGGCGCGCTGCACGACCTGCTGCAGGCGGGCGGCGCCGGCTGCATCACCGCGGCGTCCAACGTCGGCAGCACGTTCAACGGCCAGGTCTACGCGAATTGGAACAACGCGGCCGGCAAGCAGGCGCAGGCCACGCTGTCCGCGATCCGCAAGGCAGTGACGTCCGCCGCGCTGATTCCGGGGCTGAAGGCGCTGGTGGCGCGCCACACCGGCGACGCCGCCTGGAACCACATGCGCCCACCGCACATGGAACTGTCGGCCGAGGCAAAGGCCAAGCTGTTCGCCACCTTCGACGCCTGCGGCGTGACGCTGGCCAAGGCCGCCTAGCTCCCACAGGCTTCTACCCCTCTCCCGTCCTTCACGGGAGAGGCGCCGGGGTGAGGGCCGGCTGCGCACACAGGTCCCACTTGGCCGCCCCAAGCCGCCGAACACAATCGAAGCAGGCCCGTCATTCGTCTCCGGCTGTCCGACCTACCCGCCTGGCTGACCATCCGGCGAGCCCGCCTCATTGACGCCGTGTCCCTCCTGCTTGGCACGTTAGCCGTGATCGGGCGGTTCCTCGAACTGCACGCCCTGCTCGCACCGACGGCGGCGCCCAGCCTGGCCGCGTTGCAGGCAGCGCCGCCACGGCAGCCGCCCGCCGGGTTTGGCTGGTGGTCCTGGTCGGACCAGCATTTCTACCTGGAATCGGCCCTGGCTTGGGCGCAGGGCCGGCTCGACCCGGCGTTGCACTGGTACCCTCCAGGCTACCCGCTGCTCGGGGCGGCGTTCACCCGCCTGACGCCGCTGGATCCGTTCATGCTGCCCGACCTGGCATGCGTGGTGGCGGCACTCTGGCTGGTGGCCGCGCTCGGGGGGCAACTGGTGGGCCGCGCCGCGCTGGGACGCAGCGCGGGCGTGTGGCTGTTCGTGGCGAGCACGGCCCTGCCGAAAACGGTGATGTGGGCCTGGGTGGTGCCGTGGACCACGACGCCGGCGGCGGTCGGCCTGCTCGCCTCTCTTCTAGCTGCGATCCGCCTGGTCCGGCGTCCGGCACAGAGCGATGCGATGCTGGCCGGGTTCGCCGCCGTCGCGACGATGGCGTTCCGCCCGGGGGACGCCGCCGTGGTGGGCGGCCTGTGTGCCGTTGTCGCGTGCGCGGCCCTGCTTCGGCGCTGGCCGGGGTGGCGTGGCGGCGGCGGGATTGCCGCCGCGGCCTTGCTCGGGGCCGCGGTGCCCGCCGTGCTGTTCGGCACCGCCTACCTCGCCGTGGACGGCCTGCGGCCCGATGGTTACCTGGTGTCCTCGGCCGCCTATGGGTTCGAGTGGCGGCTGCTGCCGCTGCGCTGGGTCACGCTGATGATCGACCCCAAACCGCTGTTCACCGGCGGGCAGGGCCTGGCGCAGGTTTTCCCCTGGATCATGCCCGGTCTGGCCGGCATGGTGGCGTGTCTGGCGATGCGCTCTGCCGGCGGCCTCCGCCTGGCCCATGCCGCCGTGATCGCCTGCGTGATCGCCGACACGGTCCAATTCCTCTGCTACCGGGACCTTCATCCGGACTACCTCTGGTCGAACGGCGTCTACCACTACTTTAAATGGACCCTGCCGCTGTTCGCCCTCTACGCGCTGCTGCTGCTGCGGGCGCTGGTGGCCGGGCCCCGCTGGCTGGCCGCCGGGGCGCTCGCCGCCACCGTGCTCGCGCTGGTGCCCTGGCGCATCGCCGCCACCAGCCCGCAGATACTGGCGCTGCCCTCCGACAGCCAGACGCTCGGCCTGCCGCACGGCCTCGCGGCGCTGGACGACGTCCTGTTCGTCCGGACGCAGCCGGGGGAGGTGGCGCTGGTGCCGTTCGGGACCGAGATCCACAGCGCGGGCCGCGTGTTCCACAGCACCTACGACTTCAAGCTGACGCCGTGGTCCGAAACGCTGATGGTCCAACCGCTGCGGCCGATGCCGGACGCGCCGGGCACGCTCACGCTCCCGGCGGACGCTTACCACCTGGACGCCTCGGTCGCCCCCGTGCTCGCGCGGGCGTCGCTGGTATGGGGCATGCCATGCTGGGTATGGGAGGAGCGCCCGGCCTGCCAGACCGGCTTCTTGCTCCCGGCACCCTATGTGCAGCTCGGCCGGACTATGCGGTTCGGCCTGGACGGGGACGGCGAGCGCTACCGCCTGGCCGGTTTGGCGGCGAGCGAGGCGGAGGGCGACTGGACCGATGGCGCGCGCGCGGCGCTTTGGTTCCGTCTGCCGCCGGGCATCACCGGGCCGCTCGCGGTGGAACTGGAGGCGGAGGGGTTCGCCCCGGCCGGCGATCCCTGTCGGGTCACGGTTTATGCCAACGGCGCCGCAGCCGGGCAGTGGGCGTTCGGCAAGGACCCGGAGACGGCCCGTTTCACGGTCCCCACGGCAGCACTGCGGCCGGACGGCAACGTCCTGCTCGACCTCGCCATGGCCAACCCGCGTGTCCCGACCCACTACGCCGCAACCTCGGATACGCGAGCGTTGGGGATCAGGATCAGGACGTTGAGGGTGGTCCCAGGGGTTAAGCATGACGGGTGATATCAGCTGGTAGGGTGGAATGCGCTTCGCCATCCCACCGGCACGCGCACGGAAGACTCGTTACAAATCTTGCAGCCCGGGGTCGGTGGTGGGCGCCTCGGTCCGCCGCGCCGTCCAATACAGTGGGTGGCGCCCGGCCCGGATCGCCTTCTGCTCGTAGCGCGTCGGCGGCCAGCCGGCCGGGCGGGCGGTCGCCGGCGGCGCGGCCGAGAACAGCCCTTGCCCGGCGAGCACGGTCTCGGTCCAGGCCTGGTAAGTCGGGTCGTCGGTCGCGATCCGCCACTCGCCGCCGGGCCGCATGGCGCGGGCCACCAGGGCAACGTTGTCCGGATGCACGAACCGCCGCTTGGCGTGGCGCGCCTTCGGCCAGGGGTCCGGAAACATCAGGAACACGCGGCTGAGGGAGCCTGGCGGAACCTGCCGCAACAGAATCCGCGCATCCTCGTCCCAGATCAGCAAATTGGGCGGTAGGGGGTAAGAGGCTGCATCGCCCTCTTCGGGCACCAGCGCGGAGAGCAGCGAGCAGATGCCGTTCTCATACACCTCGCACGCGATCAGCCCGGCCTCCGGATTCGCTGCCGCCTGCGCCCTGGCGTGCTCGCCGCCCCCGAAGCCGACCTCGACCCACGATTCCTGCACGCGCCGCGGAAACGCCCCCAGTGGATCGGCTGCCTCCGCCGGCTCAAGCCGCAGACGTGGGAGCGCCGCCTCCAGCAGCAGATGCTGCCGGGGGCGGAGCGTGTTGCCCTTGGTCCGGCCGTAGAGGCGGTCGGCAGCCGGCTTCAGCGGCTGAATGCGCTCTTGAGCGCCGGGACCAGGTCGGTTTTCTCCCAGGTGAATGTACCCAGTTCCGGATCCGGCTCGCGGCCGAAATGGCCGTACGCGCTGGTCACCGCGTAGATCGGCCGGTTCAGGTGCAGGTGCTCGCGGATGCCGCGAGGGCTAAGGTTCACCAGTTCGCGCAACGTGCGCTCCAGCTTGGCTTCGTCCACGTCCTTGCCCGTCCCGTCCAAGTCCACGTAGACCGACAGCGGGTGGGATACGCCGATCGCGTAGCTGATCTGGATGGTGCACTTCTCTGCCAGGCCGGCGGCCACCACGTTCTTTGCAAGATAGCGGCACACATAGGCCGCCGAGCGGTCCACCTTGGTCGGGTCCTTGCCGCTGAACGCGCCGCCGCCATGCGGGGCGGCGCCGCCATAGGTGTCAACGATGATCTTGCGACCGGTCAGCCCGGCGTCGCCATCCGGCCCGCCGATCACGAAGATGCCAGTCGGATTGATGTACAGCTCGTTCTCCGGCGGCATCCAGCCCGGGGGCAGCGTCGATTCGATCAGGGGCGTCAGCATCTGCTTAATGGCGTGCTGGTCCAGCCCCTCGTCATGCTGGGTGGACACCACGATGCTGGTGGCACCCACCGGCTTGCCGTCCACGTAGCGCAGCGTCACCTGGCTCTTGGCATCGGGCTGCAGCCCGGCGACCGAGATATCCTTGTTGCGGCGCAGCTCGCTCATGCGGCGCAGGATCAGATGGGAGTAGTACAGCGGCGCCGGCATTAGCGCCTCGGTCTCGGTGCAGGCGTAGCCGAACATGATGCCCTGGTCGCCGGCGCCCTCATCCTTGTTGCCGGCGCTGTCTACGCCGACGGCGATGTCCGCGCTCTGGGCATGCAGGTGGCAGGCCACGTCCATGTGCTTCCAGGAGAAGCCGGCCTGGTCGTAGCCGATGTCGCGCACGGCCATGCGGGCCAGGTGGCATAGCAGGTCGGGAGTGACCGTCTCGGGCCCACGGACCTCGCCGGCGAACACGACGCGGTTGGTGGTGACGAGCGTCTCGCAGCCGACACGAGAGTAGGGGTCGGCGGCCAGGTAGGCGTCCAGGACCACGTCGCTCAGCCGGTCAGCGACTTTGTCCGGGTGGCCTTCGGAGACCGACTCCGACGTGAACAGGTATTCGCCCTTGCCGCGCATGGACCAGGTACTCCGCTTGTCGCGATCTAACACAAACGGCAGCGCCGTCGCCCGCCGGATGCGAGGCGGCTGCGTGTTTGACGGAATGTCGGGAGGGGGTCAAGGCAACGCTACGATCGCGAGCGGGCCCTTCCGAACCCGCTCGCACGCGTCCATTTGGCAGGCGTCAGTAGCCGTAGACG
>CAXSEK010000166.1:0-6757 GCA_964235625.1 uncultured Acetobacteraceae bacterium | reverse complement strand
CTTCGCCAAGACGTCGGCCCCCGTGGACACTCCGCCGCAGCCGATCAACGCCAGCCGCCCGCCCGACAGCTGCCACGCCCGAGCCAGGAGGGCGGTGGAGGGCGCCATCAGCAAGGGCCCAGACAAGCCGCCGGTCTCTGCCCGGTGCCGGCCGCGCAAGGCGGCCGGTCGGTCGGTCGTGGTGTTGGAGACGATGAGCCCATCCATGCCACACTCCACCGCTACCTGCACGATGCTCTCCAACCCGCGCGGCGGCAGGTCGGGCGCCACCTTCACGAAGATCGGCGGCCGGTCGGGTAGGGCGGCAACTCCCTGCAGGATCGCGCGCAACCGCGCTTCGCCCTGGAGGTCGCGCAGCCCCGCGGTGTTAGGGGAGCTCACGTTCAGAGCGATGTAGCTCGCATGGGCGGCGACCGCGGCGACCAGGGCGGGGTAGTCGCGCTCTGGGTCGGCACCCTCCTTGTTGATGCCCACGTTGGCGCCGACCAGCGTGCCACGCGGGGCGTGCAGCCGGGCGAGGCGGGCGGCAAAGGCGGCAACACCGTGATTGTTCATGCCCATGCGGTTGATCACGGCCCCGTCTTCCAACCGGAACAGCCGCGGACGAGGATTGCCCGGCTGAGGCCGCGGCGTGACGGTGCCAAGTTCGACCGCGCCAAAGCCCAGCCGCAGCAGCCCGGGTGCGGCGACTGCGTCCTTGTCAAACCCGGCGGCTAGCCCGACCGGGTTGCGCAACGCCCGTCCCAGCAAGCTTGCGGCGAGCACGGGATCGTCGGTGCTTGGCGCGCGTCCGGCCAGCCCGAGGCGCAGCGCGCGCAGGGCGAGGCGGTGGGCACGCTCTGGATCGATGCGGCGCAGGGCCGGCAGCAGGGCGGACGCGATGGCTGGGGTCATGTGGGATACCGTGCTGTGGGCGGGCGATGGGCCAGGCTTGCCACGCCCGGCAGATTGACCGATTGGTCTCGTCCATGTGGGACGAACCCTATCTCGAAACCTGTTGCCGGTCAGCCCTGCACCGGTTGTTGCTGGTCGGCGCGTCCGGCCGGCCAGCCGGCCTGAAGGATGGGCCGTGCCTGGCCCGGCTGGAGGGGCTCGGTTTCGCGCAGGAACGCGGGGATGGCCGGTTCGAGGCCACCGCCGCCGGGCTGGAGCGGCACGCCATGGAGATCGCGCCGACGGCGGACGAGAAGCGGGCGCGGCGGCGCCGGGCGTAGGGCTTCGTTATCCTAGCGGTGCCGCGAACAGCTTGCCCTCGTTGGCTGCTACGCACATGACCTTTCCCCCCTCCGGCGCTGAAACCAGCAGCATGTCGCCGCTCGCCAACATGTCGATCGCGTCGTCGAAGTAGCCCGGCGCCTGAACGCAGGGCAGGGCGTCACTCTGGGTCTTGTAGTGCCAGAGCGTGAAACCGTTGGCGTAGGCGAGGACGGACAGGTTACGGGGTGCGAAGCTCATCCATTTTCTCCGATCTAGGTTTATAGTCCTAATGCTCGCTACGGCTTCAGCGGACGATGCCGCGGGCCCGCAGTGCCCATTCGAGTTGCCCGAGCGCCTGGTGCCAGAGCCGCCAATCCGATCGCTGCTGCGGCCGGTTGCAGCTCGGGGCACGCTGCCGCTCGCCCCAGATGCGCAGGATGCGGGCATGCAGCAGCTCGATGGTGCGCTGGCGATACAGGACATCGAGGCAATGCACGACGTCATCGGGGTCACAGGGCCGGGCCGGGCCGTCCGGGCGCCACGATACGCCGGCGCCGTCGCGCCGGGCGAGGAGGGCCGCCATGGTCCACAGCCAGGCTTCTTCCGCCGTGCGGAACGGCAACACTTGGTCGGGATCGTGTACGCGGCGCAATGCCAGCATGGTTGTCTCGCCATCAACGTGAACAGAACAGGAACATAAACCTCTTTTCCTGTCCTGGTCGCAAGCGTAAAACGGCGTTAATTCCTATTTGCCCTGGCGTGAATTCCTACGCACAATGCTCGGCACGACTCGGGAGCGGGAGAGTGACTAGGTGAAGCACGAGGATATCTGGCGCGCGCTGGACACGCTGGCGGCCGAGAACGGGCTATCGGTCTCCGCCCTCGCCCGGCAATCCGGTCTGGATCCGACGACCTTCAACCCGTCCAAGCGCTGCATGCCGGACGGCCGTGCCCGGTGGCCGAGCACGGAGAGCCTGGCCAAGGTGCTCAATTCAACCGGCGCCAGCCTCGAGGCGTTCACCGCGCTGGTATCTGGCGCGCGGGCCTTGTCGTCCAACTCGCGCACGGCGGCGCAACGGCGTATTCCGCTGATCGGCCTGGCACAGGCAGGGTCGGAGGGATTTTTCGACGATGGCGGCTTCCCCGTCGGCGGCAGCTGGGACGAGGTGAGCCTGCCCGAGATCGGTGATCTCAACGCCTATGCGCTGGAGATCTCCGGCGCCTCGATGGAGCCAGTGTTCCGTGACGGTGACGTGGTCATCGTCTCGCCCGCCGCACCGATCCGGCGCGGCGACCGCGTGGTGGTCCGCACCATAGCGGGCGAGGTGATGGCCAAGCAGCTGGCCCGGCGGTCGGCCCGCCGGGTGGAGCTGAAAAGCCTTAATCCGGCGCACCGGGACCACAGCTTCGACCTGCGGGAGGTCGCCTGGATCCACCGGATCGTCTGGGCGAGCCACTGATTGTCACCGCGGCGAGTGCAACGGTGCCGCGCTGGGAGCGTTGTGTCGGGTCAGTGTTTAAGTCGAGGTTTACCGATGATCAGTTCGTCACGCCGTGCTCTCTGCGCGGTTCTCGTCGCCGCCAGTGCTAGCATGGCGGCTCCCGCGTTTGCAGCGACGCGTGCTTCGGCCGCCGACGGGACAGTCAGCATGGTCGCCCGGTCCGCGGCCGTTGGCATTGGGTATGAGTGGGGCAGTGGCACGCTGCATTACCACGGCCATTCCTATCCCTTCAGCGTCAAGGGATTGTCGGTGGCGGCAGTCGGCTTCAGCCGCATCGCCGCGCATGGCCGGGTGCTCAATCTGCATCGCATCAGCGACTTCACCGGGACCTACGCGTCCTCGACCGGTCAGCTCACCGTTTCGAGCGGCGTGATCGGGCAAGCCCTCGTCAACGGCCAGGGCGTGCAAATCCGTCTGGACGGCGCCACGAAGGGGGCCGAGCTTTCTGGCTCCGCGGATGGTGTCCAGATCGAACTCCAGCGTTGAGGGTGGCGCGGCTTGGACCAAGAAGGGTGTGCTCGCACTCCTTGGTCCTGGCCGCGCTCGCCTTTTTTCCAGTTTGGCCCACGATTGCCAGCGCTCAGTCGGCGGTGGATGTGGCGTTGGTGCTGGTGACCGATGTGTCACGCTCCATCGACGACAGCGAGTTCCAGATCGAGAAGCAGGGTTATGCAACCGCGTTCTCAGACCCGCGGGTGATCGCCGCCATCAAGACCGGCCCCGCCGGACGCATCGCCGTGTCCTACGTGGAGTTCGCCTCCACCGAGCAGGTGCATGAGATCATCCACTGGACCATCATCTCCGACGAAGCGTCCGCGAAGGCGTTCACGGGCGAGGTCACCGCTGCGCCGCGCAGCGCCTACGGCCGGACCGCGATTGGCAATGGGATCGAGCTCGCCACACACTTGCTCGCCGATAGCGCCTTTGCGGAAGGCCACCGCGTGATTGACGTGGCCGGCGATGGCACCAGCAATGCCGGCCGCCCAGTGACCGAAGCGCGGGACGAGGCCGTCGAGGCAGGGATCACTATCAATGGCCTGGCGATCATCAACGACCATCCCGTGTCTTACACCTTCGCCCACGTGCAGCCGCCGGGCGGGCTGGCCAACTGGTATCGTGAGAACGTCACCGGGGGGCCCGGCAGCTTCGTGGTCGAGGTGCATGACTTCAAGACTTTCGGCGACGCCATGGCCCGCAAGCTGGTCAATGAAATCGCCGGGCTCCCCACCTTCCACGGATAGGGCTTCATACGCATGCAACAACGAAGGGTCGGCCGGTCGGGCCTGCAGGTGTCCGCCATTGGGCTCGGCTGCAACAATTTCGGCGGCCGGATCGGGCTCGAGCCGGCACGTGAGGTGGTGCACGCGGCGCTCGACGCCGGGATCACGCTGTTTGACACGGCGGACGTATACGGTGCGCTCGGGATCGGCTCGGCTTCCAGCTACAAGGGTGCGTCGGAGGAGATCCTGGGCACGATCCTAGGCACGAAGCGGCCGGACGTGGTGATCGCGTCCAAGTTCGGCATGCCGATGGACGACAACGGCCAGCGCGCCGGGGCCTCCCGCCGCTACATCATGCGCGCGGCTGAGGACAGCCTGCGCCGGCTGAAAACCGACTGGATCGACCTGTATCAGGTGCACTTCCCCGACCCGGCGGCCCCGATCGATGAGACGTTGCGTGCGCTGGACGACCTGGTCCGTTCGGGCAAGGTCCGCTACGTCGGGTGCTCGAACTTCCCCGCCTGGCAGGTGGCGGATGCGATGTGGATGGCGCATGACCGCCATTTGACGCCGTTCATCTCCTGCCAGGACGAGCTGTCGATGCTGGTGCGTAAGGCGGATGCGGAGCTGCTGCCGGCGATGGAGCGGTTCGGGCTTGGTTTGCTGCCGTATTTCCCGCTGGCGAGCGGGATGCTGACGGGTAAATACCGGCGCAATGCCACGATGCCGGAAGGCGCCCGGCTGACCAACACGCAGCGCCTGGCCGACCGCTACCTGACGGACCGGCACTGGCCCGTGGTCGAGAAACTGACCGATTTCTGTGACGCGCGCGGGCATACGCTGGTGGAGCTGGCATTCAGCTGGCTGCTGTCCCGCAGCGTCACCGCCAGCGTGATCGCCGGCGCCACGCGGGTGGAGCAGGTCCGGCAAAACGCGGCAGCAGGCGGCTGGGCGCTGACCGTGGAGGAGTTGGCGGAGGTGGACACGATCACCGCCTGACCACGGCCATAGCCTTACGGCCGGTCTAGCGTCATACGCGATGCCTTCTTCGTATCGCGCATCGTCGCGTAGACCAGCAGCGACAGGAAGATCAGTGCCGTCACATACCAGTAGAACCAGTCCTCGTGCCCCGACGCCTTCAACTGCAGCGCGATCAGCGGGGCCGTGCCGCCGAACACGGAGGCGGCGATCGCGTAAGGCAGGCCGACGCCGAGTGCGCGGATGCTGGCGGGGAACAGCTCGGCCTTCACCACGGCGTTGATCGAGGTGTAGCCGGACACGATGGCCAGCGCCGCCAGCAACAGCAGGAGCGCGCCCCAGAAGCTGTGCATCCCGCCCAGCGCCGTCAGGATCGGGACGGTGCAGAGCGTGCCCAGGATGCCGAACCAAAGCAGCACCGGCTTGCGGCCCACCAGGTCGCTGACGAGGCCGAACAGCGGTTGCATGGCCGCGAACAGCAACAGGCTAATGAAGGAAATCTCCGCAACCCAGCTCGACGGCAGCTTCAGCGTGTTGGACAGGTAGGTCGGCATGTAGCTGCTGAATGTGTAGAACGCCGTGGTGCCGCCCATCGTCAGGCCGAACACCAGCAGCAACTCCTTCGGGTGCTGTGCCAGCGTGCGGAACACGGGCGCGCGCGGCGCACGGGCGACGGCCTGGAAATCCTCCGTCTCCGGCAAGTTGCGGCGCAGATACAGGCCGAACAGCGCGCAAGCGGCCCCGATGAAGAAGGGGATCCGCCAGCCCCAAGCGCTCAGCTCGTCGTTGGACAGCAGCTGCTGCATCACCAGCAGCACCAACGCCGCAAGCACTTGGCCGCCGATCAACGTCACATACTGGAAAGAACTGTAAAAGCCGCGCCGGCGGGATCCGGCGACCTCGCTCAGATAGGTCGCCGATGAGCCATACTCGCCGCCGAGCGAGATGCCCTGCAGCAGCCGCGCACCCAGCAGCCCGATCGGTGCCCAGACGCCGACGGCGGCGTAGCTGGGCAGGATGGCGATGATCAGCGAGCCCACGCACATCAGCGTCACGGACAAGCTCAGCGCCGCCCGCCTGCCGCTGCGGTCCGCGTAGTAGCCCAGGATCAGGCCGCCGACTGGCCGGATGAAGAAGCCGATCGCGTAGATGCCGAACACGGTGATGAACTGCGCCGTCTGATCGGTATTGGACGTGAAGTATCTGGCGAAGTAGATCGCGAAGGAGTTGTAGACGTAGAAATCGTACCACTCGATCAGGTTGCCGATCGAGCCGCCCAGGATTGCCCGCAGCCGCCGTCCCATCTCGCCGGGGCCGCCGTCGATTACTCTCGCCTCCATGCACCGCACCCCAACCCCACTGCGCGGGCACCACAATGCCGGGCGCGCCATGGGCTGTCGATGCCTATGCCCACGACCACGTGATCTTGGACATGCGGGACGATGGGTGGCGCCATGCGTCTGAACGGGACGGTATCTACCGCCGTCCCACGAGGAGAACCTCCACCCATGTTCATGCGCATCGACAAGCTACAGGCGGAGCTGCCCGAGCCGAAGAGGGCGAACCCGAACGCCGCGGCGGCACTGCAGGAATTGCTGGGTGGCAAGTACGGCGAGATGTCCACGCTCGGCAACTACATGTTCCAGAGCTTCAACTTCCGCAACAAGACTAAGCTGCGTCCGTTTTACAGCCTGGTGTCGGCGATCTTCGCCGAGGAGCTGGGTCACGTGGAGCTGGTCAGCAACGGTATCGCCATGCTGAACAACGGCCCGGGCGACCCAACCCCCGACGTCGATATCTCCAAGGCGCCGTTCAATGCCATGGAGAACACCACACTGCCGGGCGCATTCCTGTCCAACG
>CAXSEK010000165.1:0-6767 GCA_964235625.1 uncultured Acetobacteraceae bacterium | reverse complement strand
TGCCAACTTCCTCGACAAGGCACGGCTGCGGCTGGAGACGCTGGTGAAGACGGCCGAGATCCTGGTACTATCGTCCCATATGGCCGACATCGTGTTGGAATGGGCGACGCGGGTCATTTGGCTGGACCACGGCCGCGTGCGTGAGGACGGCCCGGCCCGGGAGGTGCTGAGCCTCTACCTTGGCACTGACCCGGAGCGGCTTGAGGAGTTGGAAACCGCGGTGCCCTGACGGGGCGAAACCGTTGCAATCCACGCGACGTTCAAAACGTCATGCCAGCTCGTCGTATCACGGCCGTCCAAGGACCCTCCCCCTCGAAGCATCGCGCCGTTACGGCCAAGACCGGACCCGTTCCTGGAGCGATCCAGGGGCCGATGCCGGCGATGCAGGCTCCGCAGCTGGCCAGCCTTGCCGAAGATGCGCCGCAGTCGGGGGTCTGGTGCAGCGAGATCAAGCTCGATGGCTACCGGCTGCTGGCGTTCAAGCAGGGTGGCAGCACGCGGCTGCTGACCCGCAACGGGCTGGACTGGACCCACCGGGTCAAGAGCCTCACGGACGCGATCGGCAAGCTTCAGCGGGACGCGATGGTGCTGGATGGAGAGCTGGTCGCCTTGCGCCCGGATGGCGTGACCTCGTTTCCCGATCTGCAGGCCGCGCTGTCCAGCAATCGTACCGAGCGGCTGGTGTTCTACGTGTTCGACCTGCTGCACCTGGATGGGTGGGATCTGCGGCCTTGCCGGCTGGACGCGCGCCGGACGGCCCTGGCGGCTCTCGGCCCCTGGACCGAGACCGTCCGGTTCAGTGACCATGTTCGCGGGGATGCCGGCGTGGTCCGGCGGCAGGCTTGCGCCATGGGGCTCGAGGGGATCATCTCGAAGAGGGCGGACGCACCCTACCGGGCAGGCCGAAGTGCCGACTGGCTCAAGCTGAAATGCGCCAACCGGGAGGAGTTCGTCGTCCTGGGCTGGACGCTGCCTGCAGGAACACGGACCGGGATCGGTTCGCTGCATCTCGGCTTCCATGACACGTCAGGCGCGATGCACTACGTCGGCGGTGCGGGCACGGGGTTCAAGGAGACGGACCTGGTGGCGCTGCGTGGTCGGCTGGACGCACTGGCCGGCTCGGCGCCGCCCGTGCTGATGCTCGCAGGGGAGAGGCCGGACGCCAAGATCACCTGGGTGCAGCCCGAGCTGGTGGTGGAGGTGCAGTATGCGGGGTGGTCGGGCGCGGGCCGCGTGCGGCATGCTGTTTATCTCGGCTTGCGGGACGACAAGCCGGCCAGCGAGGTGGTCCGGGACGTGCCGGACGCCGAGATGGCGCGCGAGGCGTTCTGTGTGCGGCGAACCGGCAGAGTCGTGATGGCGAAGGTAACGGACCGGACGCAGGCGGCGCCTCACATCGTCGCGGCTGCCCAGGCCGACGGCGCCGTGACGCTGAGCCATCCGGAGAAGGAGCTGTGGCCCGGCATCACCAAGCGGATGCTGGCGGCCTATTGGCGGGAGGTTGCGCCGGCCGCCCTGCCCGGGCTTGCCGGCCGGCCGCTCGCGCTGGTGCGTTGTCCGGACGGGTTTGCGGGGCAGCACTTTTTCCAGAAGCACGCGATGAAGGGCATGCAGCGGCAATTCCGCGAGGCCGAACAGGACGGGGCACCCTACCTGACGTTCGACGATGCGGATGGGCTCCAGGCCGCAGCCCAGATGGGGGCGATCGAGCTGCATAGCTGGGGCAGCCCCGCCATTGATGCCGGGCACGCGGATCGGCTGGTGTTCGATCTCGACCCCGGGCCCGGCATCGCGTGGGCGACGACGGTGGCGGCGGCTCACGAGGTCCGCGACCGGCTCGGCACGCTGGGCCTCGCCGCGTTCTGCCGGACCAGCGGCGGCAAGGGGCTGCACGTGGTCGCACCCGTGCTGCCCGGGCCGGATTGGGATGGCGTGCGTGCGTGGTGCCGCGCTTTCGCCGAGGCGATGGAGGCTGACGCGCCGGACCGGTTCGTCGCCTCCGTGCCGAAGGTGCGGCGGACGGGACGGATCCTGGTGGACTGGCTGCGCAACGGGTGCGGTTCGACCGCCATTGGCTCGTTCTCCCCCCGTGCCCGGGCCGGCGCGCCGGTTGCGACCCCTGTGACCTGGGCGGAGGTGACGCCGACGCTGGACCCGGCGTCGTTCACGCTGCTGACGGTGCCGCAGCGCTTGGCGATGCTCGAGGCGGATCCCTGGGAGGGGTTCGCCGCAGCGGCGCGGGCGATCCCGCTGCCAGCCGCCGCGCCGGTCAAGCGGAGGTCGCGTTGATGGCAGCTCCCGCGGGCATGGCGTCGGTGGTATGGTCTGGCCGCCTCATGTTTGACCTACGCAGCGTTCCGCCGGGCTTCCGGTCCTGTTCGCAGCACTTGAACGAGTCTCGATAGTCTCGTTTTTTGGTAATCCGCGCTGCGTTGCCCAATGCAAGAAGCGGTGACGCTTTCCTGTGACTCGATTGTTGGCCGGGAAGGTTCTTTGCAGGTATTGGGACCACCGCTGCTTGCGTCTCACCGTATAGGCACCTCACGGATTAGTAACTACTTAAGTATGCAGGGCATGCATCCAGCGGCGATTGACGGGGGTAACGACGCTGAAGGAGTATGTGATGATCAGCTGGAATGTCCTGTTCGCGAACGATGACGTCCTTACCCAGTGGGTGATGACAGAGGTTTTGACCGGCGCCGGGTTCACCGTTTCAAGCGCATGCCGCGGGCCGCAGGTGGTGGCCATGCTGAAGGACACCCAGGATTTTGACGTCCTGCTGATCGATACGGCCTTGGCGGAGGTGACGATCGAAAGTGACGTTAGCCACCAGTGGCGGCGTTTGCTGCCCGGGCGGCCGATCATCTATACGGGCGCCCATCGGGATGGGTTGCGTCGTCCGCTGCAAGCCAACGAGAGCTTCCTGCCCACGCCGTTCAGCGCGGGGGCGTTGCTGCGCTGCATCGACAGCGCCCTCGAGGAAGCGTCATTCGGGCCGTTCCTTCCCGCGATGCTGCGTGCCAGCCAACACGTTCACTAAGCGACCCACCCCTTCGCTTCGGCGAGGGGTGTCAGGACCGCTCGCATGGATTTGCCGAGCTTCGGCAGTGCATCCGCCCAAGTGATGCAAGCGAAGCGGTCGAATTCCGGATATGGCTTGCCGCCGACGAGGAACGTCGAGCGGCAGACCAGGGCGGCTATGTCCGGCATCGCCGTGACTTGCCAGCCGAACAGCACGAGTTCCTTGGTTGACAGGTAGGCGAAGCGCCCCAGCGGCGTGAGGTCCGTGGGTGCCGTGAGGCCAGTTTCTTCCGTCAACTCGCGCCGGGCGGCAGTCTCGGGGCCTTCGCCTGCCTCCGCACGGCCTTTTGGGATATCCCACCGCGGCGAGCGCGTCGCATGCCCGATCAGCACGTGCCGACCGTCGGTGACAAGCACCCCGCAGGTGAGGACCATGGTCACGGCTTCGGCGATCCCTCCGCCGTCTCACTGCCGCGGCGCCATTTATGGCTGCTTGCGCCATAGGCGAGAACACGGCCGTCCAGGGCGGTCACCTGGGTGCGGGTGAAGTAAAGCGAGCGCCCGTTGCTGACCAACTCGCCGGTGCCGATCACGCGGCCGGTGCTGGACTGGCCGACGAAGCGGCAATCCAGGTCGACTGTGACCGAAGACCGCTGGTTCCCGCGCACGCTGCACCAAATGCCGCACAGCGCGCCCACTTCATCCAGCATGGTTAGCAGCACGCCGCCGTGCAGGATGTCGGACCGGTTGAGGTGCTTGGGCAGTATGTCGAGCGCGATGCGGGCGAAGCCGTCCCGCCATTCGAGGAGTTGGATGCCGAGCTGGCCGTGAAAATCGTCGCGTTGTGTCATGCCGCGTGGGTGGCGGAGGGCGGTGCGTAGGTCAACCCTTGGGGCGCTGGTCGCGTCCGCGGGCTAGTGGTCACGGGATCCATAGCGCCCTCTCCCGGAAGAAGGAGAAGGAGAGCGATCTGCCCCTCACATCTGGACGGCTTGGACTGCGGTTTCGAGTTCGGCGAAACTGGGCATGTGTTCGTTGGGGGCCATCTTGCGGCCGGTCTCGACGCTGATCTGGGGGGCATTGCCGTGGAGGTGGGTGACTAGGACGGCGCGGATGACTTCCATGTATTTCGCTTCCTCCTCCACCACGCCCTTCATGCGTGCGGCGACCGGCCCGGCCATGCCGTAGGCCAGCAGCACGCCGAGGAACGTGCCGACAAGGGCGCCGCCGATCATGGCGCCCAGCACGGCCGGCGGCTCGTTGATGTGGGACATGGTCTTGATCACGCCCAGCACGGCCGCGACGATGCCAAGGGCTGGCAAGGCGTCCGCCATGGACTGGATGGCGTGGCTTGGGTGCAGCTCCTCGTGCAGCGTCTTCTTCAGCTCGCGCGCCATCACGTCCTCGATTTGGTGCGGATCGTCGGCGTTCATGCCGACCATCCGGAGGTAGTCGCAGATCAGGTGCGTGGCATGGTGGTTGGCGAGGATCTTGGGAAATTTCTGGAATGCCGTACTCTCGGCCGGCTTCTCGATGTGCGCCTCAAGCGCCATGGCGCCCTTGGTCGAGGCGAGCCTGGTGAAGTAGTAGAGGAGGCTGAGCAGTTCCACGTAGTCGGCCTTGTGAAAGCTCGCACCCTTGAGCACTTTCTTGAACGCGGCCAGCGTGTGCTTCACGTCATGCATGCTGTTGGACATGATGAAGGTGCCCAGGGCGGCGCCACCGATGGTCAGCATTTCGAACGGCATGGCCTCGACCAGCGGCTCGAGGCTGCCACCGGACATGATGTAACTGCCGAAGACGCAGGCCAGCAGGAAACCGAGACCGCCGAGGGTCAGCATGAGGTCAGCCTCCTTTCTTCGGCGCGGCGTCCGGCTTGAGGATGGATGCAGCGTCCTTTAGGACGACTGGCGCCGCGTCCCGTAGGACGACGATCGCGATTCGCCGGTTTACGGCAGCGAGGGGGTCGGCGGGTAGCAGCGGGTCCCGGTCGGCCCGGCCGGAAACGGTTTGCACCCTGGCCTCCGGCAGGCCGGCATCGGCGAACAAGCGGCGGGTGGCGTTGGCACGCTCGGACGACAGCTCCCAATTCGAGCGGTCTCCGCCGCGGAACGGGTTGGCGTCCGTATGCCCGGTGATGGACAGGCGTTCCGGCAGCTTCATCAGAATGGGTGCGACCTTCAGCAGCAGCGCGCGGGCGCGGTCGTTCAGAATGGCCGAGCCGGTGGGGAACATCGCCTGCTTGTCCTCGTCCAGTATCTGGACGCGCAAGCCCTCGGGCGTGATGTCCACCGAGAGCTGCCGCCCGAGCTCGGCCAGGGCCGGATCCTTGGCAACGGCGTCCCTGATCTGCTTGGCCGCGGCCTCGAACGCGGTGCGTTCCTTGCGGGCCAGTTCGGTGCGCAGCTGTGCCTCGGTCGTGTCCGCGGCGAGTTGGGCGGCGTCGGCCGGTTTGGCCGCGGCCATTGCCGCGGGCCCACCCATGCTCCTGGCTTGGGCGCGGCGCGTGTTCAGACCTTCCTCGCCGGTCTGCAAGGACGCGGCGCTGGCGGGTGTGTCGCTATCGTCCTCCTCGACGTCGAAGGTGGGTTTGACGTCCTTGTTCATGACCGAGATCACGCCGCGGTCCGATGCTAGGGTGCCGTCGTCATTGGGGGTGTGGCCGCCGAAGATGGCGCCGAACCCGGATGTGTTGCGGGACATGGCCGCGGAGGGGCTGAAATAGTCGGCCAGACCACGCCGTTGCTCCGACGTGGTGGCATTCAGCAGCCACATCAGCAGAAAGAAGGCCATCATGGCGGTGACGAAGTCGGCGTAGGCCACTTTCCAAGCGCCGCCGTGGTGGCCGCCCTCCACAACCTCCTCCTTGCGGATGATGATGGTCGGCTTCCCGTTCGACTTGCTGCTCCCCTTCGCCGCCGCCATCACGCTACCCCCGATATGGGGAGCATGATGGCGTGGCCGTGGTTAGCGCCGGGTTAAGGGCGTTTCGGGGCGTTGGGCGGCTTGGCGATGATGAAGCGGTTGGACAGGCACAGCGTCGGCGGCCAGACCAGCCCGTCCTCACGCACCTCGAGCGGGACGCACTTGGCTTCCGCCGCCAAGGCGAACACGACGGTCTGCGGCAAGACGTGGATCGGCATCGCCTCACCGCTGTCGGGGGCGGCCAGGTAGGCGGCGGCGTCGAAGCGATAGCCGATGCGCTCGGTCGGCAGCTGGAAGATGGCGAGGCCGCCAGGTGCGAGGAGTGAGAACATCCGCCGGAGGATCATCGTGATGAGTGGCGGCGGGTTGTGCTGCAGGGTGAGCGTGCTGATCCAGAGGTCGAACGGTGCGGCCATGCCGAAATCGGGCACGCCGACGAGGGCGTAATTGACGCTGGCGCCAGTCGCCATGCGGGCCAGGGTCAGGTGGGGCGCCGAAACGTCGCAGCCGGTCACGTGGCGGAACACCTTGGCCAGCGGGCGTGTCATCCGGCCAACGCCGCAGCCGAAGTCGCAGACGCGGGGCAGCTGCTCCGGGGTGAAGCCGTGGCGGGCGAGCGCTGCGAGCAGCGAGGCGACGTCGCCCTCGCCGGACGCCTCGAAGATGGGCATGTTTGCGGCGATGTTGTCCGGGTTGAACTCCGGACGGTTGTCGGCCGACCAGTGCGGACGCTCCTCGCCGAGCTGCGTCCAATGCGCCTGCACCCGGGCCAGCAGCGCGGCGGTGGTCGGCTGATCGACGTGCCAGGTGATGGGCGCCGT
>CAXSEK010000164.1:0-6829 GCA_964235625.1 uncultured Acetobacteraceae bacterium | reverse complement strand
GGTTCCAATACCAGGCCTCGGCGGCGATGACGCCGGCATAGCCGTCCTTGACCCGGTCCACGTCCGACAGGTAGAGCAGCGAGGTCGTGGTTGTTGCTTTCAGCCCGGCCGCGTTGACGGCGGTGATCCCGGCATCCCCCTTCGCCGCGTCATCGAACACGGCGACCACGTCGGGGTTGGCCGCGCGTATTTCGGCGATGGCGGCGGCGAAGTCGGTGCTGGTGGGCGGCACGGTGATGGATTTCACCACCTCGCCGCCATGCCCGGCGATCACCGGGGACATGATCGCGACGCTGCCGCGGCCGAAGCCGGTATCCTCGGCAATGATCGCCCAGCGCTTGTTGCCGGGCAGGGCGGCCAAATAGTTCGCCGTCGCCGTCTCGATGGACGGCAGGTCGAACGAGTAGTGATAGAAATACCGGCTGCAGGCGCCCCGGGTCAGGGTGGGGTTGGCGGCGCCGGTGGTGATGGCGAGCTTGTGGCGCTCGGTGGCCACTTTCGAGACCGCGGCCGCGATCGGCGAGTTCTGCACGTCCATCAGCAGGTCGGCGCCGGCATCGTAGGCCTGGGTGGCGAGGCCAGGCGCCTCGGCGGCCTTGTTGTGGTCGTTCAGGGCGTCGACGATGACGGGGCGGCCGAGCACGGAGCCGCCGAAATCGGCGACGGCCATGCGGGTGGCATCCACTCCGCCGCTGCCGGCGCGAGCGTTGTAGAGGTCGTCGTCGAGGTCCGCGATGACGGTGATCCGGACCGGCGCCAGGTCCGCCGCATGTGTGACGCCGGCGAGGGCGGTGCTTGCGAGCAGGCATGCGATCAGCTTGGCGATCACGGGTGATCCTTCGGGTGTTGCCGCTGGCGTTGTAAGCGATGCAGGGCGGATTCGGAAATGGAGGGAGAGGCTCGTCGGTTCGTCACCGCCTGGGTCGTAGCGCGCGTAGCCCCTATCGCGCTTGGCGATGCGCGGGTGCCGCATGAAGCCATATGAAAGCCCGGCGTGCTCCCCCTCGTAGTAATAGGCTCGGCTGCCTTCGCCTATCCGCGTTACCCAGGCGCGACACGGGTTTGCTTGCTGGCAAAAAACTATCGATGCTGCGCTGCAAACTTGGTGGCGGCCCGCCATCCGGCTGATGTAGCGTCAGACTGATGCCCGCGGAGCCTATCCGACGGGCAGACACGACAAGCCGGACAGCACGGCGTCAGACCTGCAGCCTATGTGTGCAGTTCCAGTCCCCGATGTGCGGCGAACTGGGGGAGGTGTGCGTGAAACCCGATCTGGAGGTGGTAGCTGTCCCCGATGACCAGGCGTTCAAGATCTGGTCGCACGGCTATCCGTGCCGCACCGTCCGTTGGCATTTCCACCCGGAATACGAGTTGCACCTGGTCACTGAAACCGCGGGCCACCGGTATGTGGGCGACCATATTGGGGCGTTCCACGCCGGCGACTTGGTGCTGGTCGGGCCAAACCTGCCGCATAACTGGATCAGCGACGTCCCGCGTGGCGAGAAGGTACCGGAACGCTGCTTGGTGCTGCAGTTCACCGGGGAGTTCATACAAAGCTGTATCGCATTGTTCCCTGAACTGCGCTTCCTGCAACGGCTGATGGACGAAGCCCACCGGGGCGTCCTGTTTGGCGGCGCGGTGGCCGGGCAGGTGGCACCGTTGATGCGGCAGCTGCTCACGGCGACCGGCGGCCGCCGCGCCGGGCTGTTCATGGAGATCCTGGATCTGATCGCGCATGCGGCGCAGCGCTCGCCGCTGGCCAGCATCGGTTTCCAGGCCGACCCGCCGGTTTACCTGTCCAGCGCGATGAATCTGGTGCTGCAGCATATCGGGCGGAACCTCACCCGGGAGCTGAGCGAGGCCGAACTGTCCAGGCTGAGCGGCCAGAGCATCAGCACGTTCTCGCGTTCGTTCCGCAAACATACCGGGCTGACGTTCGTGCACTACGTCAATGCGCGCCGGATCGAACTGGCTTGCCAGTATCTGAGCCAGGCTGAGCTGTCGGTGACCGGCATCTGCTACGAGGTCGGGTTTAGGAATATCTCGAACTTCAACCGGCAGTTCCTCGCGCTCAAGGGGATGCCGCCGTCGCGCTTCCGCAGCCTGCAGCGGGCGGGCCGGGAGCTCGCCGCCGCGGCATGACGACAACCAACGGAACAGGAAATCTTCATGAAGTCATCACTGCGAGCGACAAGGCGCGCCCTGGTGGCCCTGGGCGTCGCCGCCGGGTTCCCGGGTGGGACGGCGTCGGCCCAAGCGCTCTCCAACGTGACGGTGGCGTTCCTGATGCCGGACCAGAGCTCGACCCGGTATGAGCAGCATGACCATCCGGGCTTCGTGGCGGAGATGACGAAGCTGTGCCCGACTTGCAAGGTTCTATATCAGAATGCTGACGGGGATGCGTCGCGCCAGCAGCAGCAGTTCTACTCGGTGATCTCCCAGGGCGCCAAGGCGATCGTGCTGGACGCCGTCGACTCGACCGCGGCGGTGTCGCTGGTGAAGGCGGCGCAGGCACAGGGGATCAAGGTCGTGTCATACGACCGCCCGATCCCGGCCACGCCAGCCGATTTCTACGTGTCGTTCGACAACGAGGCGATCGGTCGGAGTATCGCCGCTTCCCTGGTAGGGCACCTGAAGGCGGCCGGGGTAGCGGCGGACATGGGCCTGTTGGAGGTCAACGGCTCGCCGACAGATGCGGCGGCCGGGTTGATCAAGAAGGGTATCCACGAGGGCCTGGCCGATGGCGGCTACGCGACGCTCGCCGAGTACGATACGCCGGACTGGGTGCCGGCGCGCGCGCAGCAATGGGTCAGCGGCCAGATCTCGCGCTTCGGCAAGAGGATCGCCGGGGTGGTCGCGGCCAATGACGGCACGGGTGGAGGATCGATCGCGGCGTTCAAGGCAGCTGGGGCCAATCCTCTTCCACCGGTCACGGGCAACGACGCCACCATCGCCGGGCTGCAGCTGATCATCGCCGGGGACCAGTACAACACCATTTCCAAGCCGAGCGAGATCGTGGCGGCCGCGGCAGCGGACGTGGTGGCCGGGCTGCTGGGGGGCCAGATGCCGAAATCCGACACCACCCTGTTCGGGACACCGGCCCGGTTGTTCACGCCGGCCGTGGTGACCGCCGGCAACCTGAAAGCGGAGATCGTGGACAGGATGGTGGACGGCAAGCCGATCGAAGCCGCCGCCGCGCTGTGCACCGGCCGCTACGCCGACGGCTGCCGGAAGCTTGGCATCACCCCCTGACCGAAGGGCAAGCAGCCATGCCGCAGCCGCCATCCACCGACGCCGTCCTCAGCCTGCGCGGCATCTGCAAACAGTTCGGTGCCGTCGCCGCGCTGTCCGACATCGACCTGGACGTGCATGCCGGCGAGGTGGTGGCGCTGGTCGGCGACAACGGGGCCGGCAAGTCGACGCTGGTGAAGGTGCTGTCTGGCGTGCACCAGCCGACCAGCGGCACGATGCAGTTCGGGGGCCGGCCGGTGACGCTCCCCGGGCCCGGGGAGGCGTTGGCGCTCGGCATCGCCACGGTGTTCCAGGACCTGGCGTTGTGCGAAAACCTGGACGTGGTGGCCAACATCTTCCTGGGGCGCGAGCTGGGCCGGCTGGCCCTGGACGAGGTCACGATGGAGATCCGGTCGTGGACGCTGCTGAACGAGTTGGCGGCGCGCATCCCCTCGGTGCGCGAACCCGTGGCGTCGCTGTCCGGGGGGCAGCGGCAGACGGTCGCGATCGCCCGCTCCCTGCTGCTGGACCCAAAGCTGATCCTGCTGGACGAACCGACCGCTGCGCTCGGCGTCGCGCAGACGGCGGAGGTGCTGAACCTGATCGAGCGGGTGCGCGACCGCGGGCTCGGCGTGGTCATGATCAGCCACAACATGGAGGACGTCCGCGCCGTGGCGGACCGGATCGTTGTGCTCCGGCTGGGGCGCAACAACGGCGTGTTCGGGCCCGACGCGTCCAACCAAGAGCTGGTCAGCGCCATCACCGGCGCGGCCGACAACTCGGTGTCCCGCCGGGCCGGACGCCAGGCACGCGCGGCGGCGGGGGCCGTGCCATGAGCACGCAGGCCAGCCCGAAGCAGCCGGCGCGGCTCGACCGCAGCGACGCCCGGGTCCGCCACGATCACGGCATCCTTGGCGCGGTGCGCGGCTTCGTGGACCGGGTGCGCTCCGGCGATGTCGGCTCGCTTCCCGTGGTGGTCGGGCTCGCGGTGATTTGGACGGTGTTCCAGAGTCTGAACCCGGTGTTCCTGTCGAGCAACAACCTGGTCAACCTGCTGTTCGACTGTTCGACGGTGGGGGTCATCTCGCTCGGTATCGTCTGCATCCTGATGGTCGGCGAGATCGACCTCTCGGTGGGATCGGTGTCCGGCCTCGCTTCGGCGATCGTGGGCGCGCTGTGGGTTAATACCGGCTGGCCGGTGGCCGGGGCGATCGTGGTGGCGTTGCTGGCCGGTGCCGCAGCGGGGGCAGTGTACGCCACGCTGTTCAGCCGCCTGGGCATGCCGAGTTTCGTGTCGACCCTGGCCGGGCTGCTGGCGGTGCTCGGCATACAACTCTACATCCTGGGCTCGACCGGTTCGATCAACCTGCCGTATGGCTCACCTATCGTCGACCTGGGCCAGACGCTGGTCATGCCGCACACCGTCGCCTACGCCCTGGCGCTGGTGGCGGGTGGCGGCCTGGCGGTCGTCCGCATCCGGATTGCCCGGCAGCGCCGTGCCGCGGGGTTGACGCCGCCCTCCATCGCCGGCATCGCCGCCCGGGCAGTCGCACTGACCCTCGTCCTGGTTGGGATCGCCGCCTACCTGAACACCGACCGTGGAGTGCCCTGGATGTTCGGGCTGTTCACCGGGCTGGTCGTGGCAATGGACTACGCGCTGAAGCGTACCAGGTGGGGCCGCACCATGACGGCGGTCGGCGGCAACCGGGAAGCGGCCCGACGCGCCGGCATCGACGTGCGCGCCACCTACCTGAGCGCGTTCATGCTGTGCTCGTCGCTGGCGGCCCTCGGCGGGGTCCTGTCAGCCGCCCGCCTGGCCTCCGCCAGCCAGCAGGCCGGGACCGGCGACGTGAACCTGAACGCGATCGCGGCGGCGGTGATCGGCGGCACCAGCCTGTTCGGCGGACGCGGCAGCGCGTATTCGGCGTTGCTGGGCATCATCGTGATCCAGTCGATCGCCAGCGGGCTGACCCTGCTCGATCTGTCCTCCTCGCTTCGCTACATGATCACCGGCGGCGTGCTCGCCATCGCGGTCATCGTGGACTCGCTAGCCCGGCGGTCCCGGATGTCCCATGGCCGCGCCTGAACCCCAAACCCTGCCGGCGTGCGAACCGAAGGAGACGGCGATGAACCAGGATTTGTCGGGCAAAGTCGCGGCGGTGACTGGCGCCGCATCCGGTATCGGCCTGGAATGCGTGCGTGCGATGCTGGGGGCCGGGGCCCGCGTGGTCCTGGTCGACCGCGCCGCCGACCGGCTGCAGACGGTGTGCGCGGAATTGGGGACGAATGCGTCGGCGGTTGTGGTGGATCTGCTGCAGCCGGCCAGCATTGCAACGATGATGCCGGCAATCCTGCAAAGCGCCGGACAACTGGACATCTTCCACGCCAACGCCGGGTCGTATGTCGGCGGGGACGTGCATGGCGGCGATCCGGATGCCTGGGATCGCATGCTGAACCTGAATGTCAACGCGGTGTTCCGCAGCATCCACGCGGTGTTGCCGCACATGGTCGGCCGCGGCACCGGCGACATCATCGTCACCAGTTCGGTCGCCGGCCTCGTTCCCGTCGTGGTCGAGCCGGTCTACACCGCGTCCAAGCACGCGGTGCAGGCCTTCGTCCACACGTTGCGGCGGCAGGTGATGAAGCATGGCATCCGCGTCGGCGAAGTGGCGCCAGGCCCGGTGGTGACCGCTTTGCTGGACGATTGGCCGCAGGAGAAGCTGGACGACGCTCTGGCCAAGGGCAGCCTGCTGCAGCCGAAAGAGGTGGCGGACGCCGTGCTGTTCATGCTCACCCGGCCCCGCAACGTCACCATCCGGGATCTGGTCATCTTGCCGCAAAGCCTGGACCTGTAGCGCGGGCGGTCGTGCGGGAACGGGAGGCGGGCATGGTCGAAGCCGTGATCGGGGTCGATATCGGGACGCAGAGCACGAAGGCGGTGCTGGTCGCCCGGGATGGCAGTATCCTGGCGCAGGCGCAGCGGGGCTACGCGCCGGATACGCCGCGGCCCAACTGGGCCGAGCAGCACGCCGACGTGTGGGTCGATGCGGTCGAGCACTGCGTTGCCGAGATCTCGGCCGCAGCTGCCGGAACCGCGTCGGTGAAGGCGTTATGCGTTTCCAGCTTGTACGGCGGTTCGGGCATCCCGGTGGACGCGCAATTTCGGCCGCTGCACCCGTGCCTGATATGGATGGACCGTCGGGCCGAGGCGCAGGTGGCTTGGGTGCGGGCAAACGTGGACCTGGCCCGGCTGGGCGCCATCACCGGCAACGGCGTCGACAGCTATTATGGCTTCACCAAGATGATGTGGCTGCGCGACGAGCGTCCGGAGGTATGGGCGGCGGCCGCGCTTTTGGTGCCGCCTAATGCCTACGTGATCCAGCGCCTGACCGGCGAAGTGGCGGTGGACCACTCCTCCGCCGGCAACATCGGCGGTGTGTACGACCTGGCCGCACGGGGTTGGTCGCGCGAGATGCTCGAGGTGCTGGGTATCCCACACGGCCTGATGCCGCCGCGGCTGATCGAGTCCGGCAAGGTCGTCGGTGGCCTTACGGCCGAGGCGGCCGGACGGCTTGGGCTGGACGCTGGCATGCCGGTC